>NZ_JACRSR010000005.1 GCF_014384795.1 Gehongia tenuis
GAGCGCCCATGCCTTGCGCCGCTGGTCCGGTGTGATGCTCCTGCCGTCGCTTAGGTAGATATCACACTCAGCGCTGATCCGGTACCCTTCCGGCAGTTGGAGCGGGGCGGACACATGGATCAAACCATCCTCCAGTTTGTTTATCCGCCCCGTCACAATCATGCCGTTCACCTCCTGTTAAGCGCTTTCGCTCTTACTCGCTTCCAGTCGTTTTTTCATGCACTCTACACACAGCTGGGCGGCGTAATGTTCACGCCCATACTGGATCAGTTCTTCCACGGTTGATTTCGAGGTGGGCCGGATATGGCTGCCGCATTCCTCGCACTTCGGCGGCTCCTGCCGCTGCCTTGGCTGGGATTTGTACCCTTCCGGCAGCGCCCATGCGGGGAGAGCGGGAGGCGGCCCGGCTAGAGTATAGGACTTGTTGCCGACGGGCTTAATGGGCACCCACTTGGCGTCCAGTTTGTAGAGATAGCGCCCTATGCCCCATTGATAGGCAGCGCGCTTCATGGCATCCGAAAGCCCGCCCTTTGTGCTCTCAAACTCCGTGTTGTCCGCTCCGTCCCATTTCGTGACCCACTCGCCCTTTTCCGCATCATATACGCTGATCCCGCACAGCTGGCTCTTGCCCTGCCATTGCTGATACTCATTGCGCCACCCGAAGGGCCCAAACACATCATCCAGCCGGTTTTGGATCGCCCTGTTGGTCACATAGGCCAGGGCCATTCCCTTGCTCTTGTCGCCACTGGTTGCGCCCACCCGCCATTCCAGCTCATCCGGGGCAAAAGGGGCTTGCAGCCGGGCCTTGATCGTTGCGGCGTCCATCAAAACCAGCTCCTCCTCTCCACCTCGAACTTCGGGGGCTGCTCCTCAGCTTTGACGCCCTCAACCACCTGTCCGTCATCGTCCACCACCTGTCCGTCATGGATGGTGGTTGTCAACTTAAGGCTGGCCCAGTCCGGGGTCTCGGTGACCTTGGTCTTGATGTACTCTTCCTTGCCCTGCTCCTTGAGCCATGCCAGGAGCCGCTCATCATCCCGGACATACTTCGAGGCCGGGTATTTGAGCCGAAGGACGCCGGACGGCAGGTCATAGGTCTCCTGGGTCTTGCCCCTGCGCTTGGCCTTGGGGCCCAGGCCCTCAAAGTAGGCGCGGAGCGGCCCAAGGTAATAGGCCCGCTCCCGGCTGCACTTGTCGGTGTAGTCCTGGATCACGTCCTCATAGTACTTGATCCATTTGCGGCTGGTCTCCACAATGCGCTGTTCCCGGGCATTGATCTCATCGATCTTTTGCAGGGCCCTTTCCGCCTCAAAATCGTCCTTAATCTCATAGGCCTTGGGCTCCTCATATTTGTAAGCTTCCATGGTTCCCTCCTTACCGGGGGGCGGTGCGCCCTCCCCCATTGTCAGAAATTACGCCCAACAAGATATAATCCATCTTGACCTTTCGCCGGCGAGTGGGTATAATGTAATTGTGATTTTTGCTTGGGGCCTTCCTGAGGTCCTTCTTTTTTTGTCTCTTTTTCCGGGAATAGGTCATCCAACACGTGTAATGGATCATCGTATTTCATGCTTCTCCCTCCAATACAATCTTGGCCAGCTCAACCGCTGCAAGGTACTCCCGTTCATACCGTGTGCCCTTATGTACCTCTTTGACCCGCTCCGTGAACTCATCCAGCGTCCCAAAGAAACATCCTGCACGCACAAAATACCCTTCTTCCGCCGCAAAAAAGTAGGTCTTTCTCCGCTCCGACCCGATCCGGTCACAAGCAAAATACCGGCTGTTTGTCAGCCCTTCATGACTGCATCGCTCGCCAAAGCTGCATCGCTCGCCAAAGCTGCACCACTCGCCAAAGCTGCATCGCTCGCCAAATACTTTAATCCGGCTGTAGTCCCCTGTCGGGCACCGTTTAACCCCATATTCATCCCTTGGCAGCGCTTCGAATTCTTCTTGCGTGTAGATATGCATTGTTTGTCCTCCTTACGCGATTTCCTCATATTCAAAGCTTGCCGCTTCCTTTCGACCCTCCTGATACTTTGCATAGCAGGCCGAACAGTACAGCTCCCCATCGTTACACGGCCGATACACTGCCCCTTGGATGTATTCCCCGCACTGATCGCAGCAGCCGTCCCATTCCTCTTCCGTCCGTTCCTCTTCCAGATACGCATCATAGCAGAGCCCGCATAGCGGCATACCATTCCGACCATGGTACATAATGCTGTACTCCTCACCGCATTTGTCGCATCTCATTTAATCAACTCCTTACAAGATCCGCATGTATCCGCTTCTGCTGCGCCCGGTTCGCCCGCCGGTGTGCAAATAGCGGTGGATGGATTCCACAGTAATGGAGTTGTCCACCCTGTCCAGCTTACCTTCCGCCGCCATCTTACGGATGGTTCCGGGCGATCTTCCCAGCATCTCAGCGGCCCGTTTAATGGGCACCGCCCGCAGATCCATGTTGGCGAACATGGCCTGTTCCATGGACTTCCAATAGGCCTCAATTGCTTTGATCGCTTTTTCCCGGTCTTGATTCACGATCGCCATGTACTCAACATTCATCTTCATTCCTCCTTTACGCTTTACTCGTCGTTGTTGGTTTTTCTGGCCGCTCCATCGCGTGATTGATGAGCTCCTGGACGATATCATTCATGCTGATCCCTCTACGCTGAGATTCTTTTGCCAACCAGTTGAGCGATCTTTCTGTTAACCTATAGCCAGTTTGCCGTTTCAAATTTTCTCTCCTTTCTTTTAATTTTACTAACATTATGCTAACACTTTGTTGCTAGATTGTCAAGCCCTATTATGCTAACATTTTGTTATCGATCAAAGGAGGATGAATCATGGCAACAAATAAGATTCAAACCGGTTTGCGTTTACAGCCCCTCGCTCTAGGTAAAATTACCGCAATTGCGAAGCAGGAACACAGGTCCTTAAATGCTCAGATTGAGTACGCCGTTCAAAAGTGTATCGACGAATATGAAGCTACACATGGTGAGATTGTCCTTCCAGAAGAACAGTAACGTTTGCTTCTTCAATCCGAAGACCACATAGCACGAGACGAGTAATCACATCGTTCAGAGATTCGTCGTATCTTGAGGCTATCTCTAGTAGCCTGGCGTGGAGCTTTTCGGATGCTCGCCAGCCCGTTTGTATCTTCATGTCGCCATCCCCTTTGCTTTAGTCGTCGTTGTTGGTTTCTCTGGCCGCTCCTAACCACGCTTGTAGTCATTGCAAAATCGGACGGCCTCTTGTTCCGAATCAAATATATCCACCCATACATCACAAGATCGTGTTTCTGTACAGCCGCTTTCCTCGCCATCTCGTGCCGGCCTTACCCGGGCCACCATTCTTCCATTGTCAAATACCTTGGCTTCCACCGCGTATTTCATCTTGGCACCACCTTTCCTTACAATCGTAGTTGGGGTATTCAACAGCCCCATGGATGTACATGCTTCAATCTCCTCCCCTCCCTCTGGAAAAATGCTGGACCACCGTGGTATAATTTTCGTAACCAATTAAATAACAGGGAGGTCTTAGAAATGCGCGACGAGTATCGCAAGATGATTACCGAAACTTTATCTTTTGTGCCGTCCTCTCGGGAGGAATGTACTACGCCGGGCTGCAATCATGATCATTGCAGTTACGACCCGCAGACCCAGACTTATTACCGTAACGTTCCCAAGGGTCTTGAAGATGATGATCTCAAGATATTTCTTCTGGCCAACATTCACAAAGAGCTCGCCAGCGTAAAAAAGATGGTTACGTTCTTCACGGTGTTGGCGGCTATTGCCGTAGCATCGACAGTATTAAGCCTGATCCTTATGCTATAGAGTCCACTGCCTGCCGTCCTTCGGGGCGGCATTTTATTAGAAATCTTTGTCTACAAAATAACCGGCGTCAACCCCCAAGGCACTACAAATTCGAAAGTATTCTTCAGCGGTCATTTTTCTCTTACAGTTAAGCATTGCGCTAAGTGTATTCAATGGCATTTCTGTCCGTTTTGCAAGAGCCGAATATTTGATACCTTCATTGTCCAAATATGCTTTAATCGCCGCACCAACCATGATTTCACCTCCTTCAAAATTCCATCAAACTCGGAATCTGTAATCATAATAATACGGTAAAATCGGAATGTCAAGAGCAAATTCCAGATTTCTCGGAATTTTCTATTGATTTTTAGAATGGAGTGTGGTACTGTGATGCTGGAGGTGTTAATCTTGAATTCCATTATGGATGAAATCGCCAAAAATCTTATCTATTATAGAAAGCAAAACAATTATACGCAGAAAGATCTTGCCAAAAAATTGGGAGTGGCAAATACAACAGTTTCCGGTTGGGAAACAGGGGCAAGCTCCATTGATATTGATACTTTATATCAAGTATGCAAAGTTTTGGGGGTCCCGGTAGGAGAAATGTACGGAAAATACCAAACTACAGGAATGCAGTACAGCGATGACGAAAAAGGGCTAATCCGAGATTACCGGAACCTCGATGAGCGTGGTAAGGGGTCTGTCCGCTCTACAGTCGTTTATGAACTCGAAGCGACAAAGGAGCGCAATCGAATTGTGCCTCCTTCTTATTCCTTCGCCAAGGCCTCCAGCCGCCGGAACGTGCCCATATTGGGGTATACCGCTGCCGGCGCACCGATCGAGGCCATTGAACAGGAGATTAATATGCCCGAAGGCGAAGACATCCCGGATCGTGCCACGCTGGGGCTGGTGGTCCGAGGCGATAGCATGGAGCCGGTTATCAAGGACGGGTCCATCGTCTGGGTGGATGGTACGGCCATCCCTCATTCGGGGGACATCGGTGTGTTTTTGATCGACGGCGAGGCCACCTGCAAAAAGCTGGTCAAGGTCAATGGCCGCTATGTTTTGCGGTCCCTCAACTCCGCGTATGATGATATAGAGCCCGCGGACTGGCAGGACGTTCGGCCGGTGGGCAAGGTCGTGGTGCCCCGCAAGGATTACGTATTCCGCGCCGCCCGCGATGGTAGCTTAGGCCCCATAACGGACCCCGAAGGGATTTACAATAACCGGGTAGAGGGCGAAATCATCAACAAACGTGTGGCCCAGCTCAAAAAGGAGGGTAAGCGGCAACCCCATGATGAGTTTTAAATTGGTCTCTACTTGGCGAAAGGCCGAAATCAAGGATGTGGTCCTCGATCTCTTGGAGCGGGCCCGGATCCACCGGCTGCCGGTGCCCCTATACAGGATCGTAGAACTACGCCCCAAATGGACGATCCTGACCGTTGACGAGGCACGCGAGGTTGGTATCATTATCCCGGCGTTGCAGCGCGGCGGTGGGTACACGGTGGAGCTCAACGGTCAGATTTATGTGATCTACGAGCCGCGGGCAGTCAAGGGGCGTATTCGGTGGACGTTGGCTCATGAGCTTGGGCATCTGTTCCTCCACCACTCTCGGATCGAAACAAACCTCGTCAAGGAGGAAGTCGAGGCCAATTACTTTGCGCGAGAGGTCCTGATGCCCATTGCCGTGTTGGATGAGCTGGGCGCACGGACGCCCGATCAGATCATGCGGGTATGTAATGTGTCCCGAGCAGCGGCAGCATCCCGCGCCTCGGACTTTGGCGGCTATCACGACGCCTACAAGGCTCGACATGGATACACTCATCAAGATCAGCGATTCTTGCGGCAGTTTGCCGCCATGTTCCGCGAAGAATACTCTGTGGAGCTGTACGCCGCATAATAATATTTGTTAAAATATTTGTTTTCCTATTGACAAACACTATTATATGTGTTATCATGTAATTGTCAGGAGGGAAAGCGAAATGAAAAGCTACTCATCGCGAGAGGTCATCGCGAAGCTCATTGCCGATGGGTGGTACGAGGTATCCGTGGTTGGGAGCCATCACCAGTTCAAACACCCCGTAAAACGGGGGCGAACAACGGTTAAACATCCCGACAAAGATATCCCACGGCGCACCCTGGACAGCATAGAGCGACAGTCGGGATTACGATTCAGGTAATCCCGACGCCCTCCGGGCGTCAGCAGAAAGGAGATGACAAAATGAAAAGACCCGATCGGTATTGTTATCCAGCGGTATTTGCCTATGATCAGGACCAAGAGATTGCCGTGGTGTTTCCGGATCTGGATTGCGCCACCAGCGGCGCCGATGACGCCGATGCTCTGTTGTCGGCCCGCGAACTACTGGGTTGTGTGATGTACGGACGCGAGGAGGATGGCGAGGACATCCCCGAGCCCACTCCCCTGGCGGAGGTGCAGGTGGCCGACAATGAGCGTGCTGTGCTGATTGATGTGTATATGCCCTCGATCCGGTTGGCACAGATTAACCGGTCCGTCAACCGCACCGTTACGCTTCCCGCTTGGCTCAATGCCGCGGCGCTGGAGCGTGGGGTAAATTTTTCTCAGGTCCTGCAGGATGCCCTTAAACGACAGATCCAAAATGATCGATAGCACAAAAATAATGCTCCCCCGGTGTTGGCGCACCGAAGGAGCGGTTGCAGAAATGTACCAACAACGACGTAGGTAGGCTCTGCCCTGTTATTATATCATAGGTCGGCCTGCCAAAACAAGGAGGATCAATATGGCAAGACTGACCAAACAGGCCGATGGGCGATACCACACCACCGTGGTCGTGGGCCACGACGCCAGAGGCAAAGCGATTCGCAAACCCATTGCTGGACGCACCCTTAAAGAAATTGACGATAAGCGCGAAGAAGTGTTGCGCCACTACGCGCTGGGCGGCAAGGCCAGGGCCGAAGTACTCTTTGGTGAGTACGCTGCGGAATGGTATTATGCCATTACACCCACTATAGCGGAAAAAACGGCCGATGGGTATAAAGGCATGCTCAACGCCTGCCTCATACCCATCTTTGGCAACAGGCAGATGAGAGCGCTTACACCTCCGATAATACAGCAAGAATTTAATAATCTTGCAAATCAAAAATATTCAAAGTCTTATCTGGCCAAGTGCCGGACAATTCTCAATCGAATATTCAAGCGGGCTGTGGCCGAAGGGATCCTACCCGTCAATCCCTTATCGGTTGTGACCATGCCCAAAACCAAATCTAAACCCAAAGTCGTTCGCAGAGCCTTTACTCCAGAGGAAACAACCCGTATTCTTCGCGTAGGCAGCACCCATCCCGAGGGGTTGCTTTTGCTGGTGTTGTATTATACGGGAATGCGCCCGGAGGAGGTCCGTGGTCTTCAGGCCGAACATATCGATCTCAAACGTGGGGTTATCCATGTACGGCAAGCGATCACCTATGTTTCGAACCGGACTGCCGAGGACAGGAGCCTCAAAACGCCGCAATCGCGTCGCGATATCCCTATCCCCCAGGTTTTGGTTCGAGCGTTGCGCAAGCGGCCGGTGTTTGGCGACAATTTCCTTTTTGGCGCGCTCAAGGATCCAAGCAAGCCTATTTCCCGCACGAGTTTTCATAAGCTCTGGACGCGCCTTATGGTCCAGACCGACACCCCCTATATTACGCCCTATTGGTTCCGCCACAACTTCACATCCATGATGGTTGATCGCGGTATTCAGCCCCATGAACTGATGCGGGTAACCGGCCACGCCAGTACCAACATTTTGATCAAAGTCTACTACCACCCCACTGAAGCCGGTATTGAAGCTGCAAATCAAAAGGTGCTCAGCGCGTGGGAATAGGATTATCTCATCAAAATTTATAGAAAAAGTAAGTTTACAAAAAGATTACAACACGCCCCTTTTACTCGCAGTTTCCCAAAACAAAAAAACCCTGGAACCTAACAGTTCCAGAGCTTCAAGGTTGGTGATCCATCGGGGATTCGAACCCCGGACACCCTGATTAAAAGTCAGGTGCTCTACCGACTGAGCTAATGGATCCTATGGCTGGGGTGGCAGGACTCGAACCTACGAATGCGGGAGTCAAAGTCCCGTGCCTTACCACTTGGCTACACCCCAATAAGGTTATCGGGGAAAGAAAAAATGGGGTGGGTAGTGGGATTCGAACCCACGACCTCCAGAGCCACAATCTGGCGCCCTAACCAACTGAACTATACCCACCACAATAATGGCGCGCCTGCAGGGATTCGAACCCCGGGCCCACGGCTTAGAAGGCCGTTGCTCTATCCGACTGAGCTACAGGCGCACATCCAACCACCCTGACAGCGCGCATCCACGCGATGCAACCGATAACGGCTAACATCTGTCGATTTTAGCATAGGCGGCCCAGATTGTCAATATTTTTCACGGAAGCATCTAACCATTCAAGAGCTGAAGCTTCGGTACGATTCCTTCCTTGTTCACCACCAAAATCCCATAGGAAGGATGATCCAGCGATCTTCCCAAACTCCCCGGATTCATCATCAAAACGCCGCTTTCATAATGGATATCCCGCTGATGCGTATGGCCATACAAGGCCGCCTCAGCTCCAAGTTCCCGTGCCCGTTCCGCAATGAGCGCGGTACCCATTTTGGCCCGATAGGTATGTCCATGGGTGATAAATATCCTATGCCCCATAAAGCTCAGAATATTCTCCGTATCCCCATCGCCATAATCGCAGTTCCCTTTGACCGTGTACAAGGGACAGGGCAGGTCCGCGTTCAGTTTATCCAGATCGTTCCAGTGATCGCCCAAATGAATGATTCCATCCACCGGTCCCAGCTGTTCCATCCACTGCTTCATACGGATTAGGCTGCCATGGGTATCGGATAAAACAGCAAGAATCAAAGTCCTTCCTCCTCCAGAATCGCAAGCACAGCCCGCAAAGCCTTTCCCCGATGGCTGATTTTATTTTTGACTTCCATGGAAATCTCCGAAAAGGTTCCGCCCTCGCCGGGCACAAAAAACAAGGGATCATAACCAAAGCCGCCCTCGCCCCGCGGCTGAAAAAGGACGCTTCCCTCACAGCTCCCCTGAACCGTACGAATAGGTTTTCCCGGCACAGCCAGCGCCATACAGCATATGAACCTGGCACTGCGCTCCGCCGCCGGCACATCCTTCATGAGTTCCAGAAGCTTGGCATTGTTCTTTGCATCGGTCGCGCCTTCTCCGCTGAACCGGGCCGAATAGACACCCGGAGCACCGTTCAGCGCATCCACGGCCAAGCCCGAATCGTCGGCCAGCGCAGCATAACCGGTAAGTTCCATCACCTCCCGCGCCTTCTTTGCCGCGTTCTCCTCGAACGTTACGCCATCCTCCACCACATCGATGACATATCCGCCCTCCTTCAAAGAAATCACATCGTCGAAGAAGGGTCCCAGAATTTCTTTGATCTCCCGCACCTTGCCCTGATTGTTGGAAGCGATCATAAGCCGCATTGCCCAATCCTCCTTTGTTCCGATGGCATCATTGTAGCACAATTTGGGCAAACAAAAAAGCCGGATGCTATCCGGCTTTTAGGAATCCATCAATCGATGATATTGGCAAAGGTAGGCGCGCCGTCAAACTTCTTCAATGCATCGAAGTTCTTGCCCTCCACCTGAATATTGAGCTGCTGAATATCTCCAAAGGTCATGGACGTGAGCACCAACGCTTTGACGCAGGCGATTCCGCCGTCCTCATCCTTTAGCGCCTCATTGAGCTCCTTGGAGAAATTCACCGTGGCAGCGCCGTTCTCCAGTTTCACTTCCTTGATGGTCACGCCTTCCGGGAAAGGGCTGATGAGGCCGCTGTTGGCGTCGGGCCCTTTGATGATCTCCTCCACCGCGCCCTCAAAGCCGCTGCCCTGGGGAACGAGACGGGTGACCGGCACCCACACTTTCCGGTTCTGATCCAGGAAGAACACCGTCACCTTTTCCGTTGCGTTGACATCCAGTCCCTGAGCCATGGTTTCCACATTGAGATCCATGGGAGAGAAGGCCTCGGCCAAATCACTGCCGAAGGGAAGTTTTCCTTCCGAACCCTCAACGGTGATCTTCACCTCGTCAATGGTCGGAAATTCCGTCAGCGTGTTGACGACGCCGGTGGTGAAATTTTTCTCGGCCACTGCGCTGTCCAGTTCCAAGGCTTCCTTGCTGAACGCCGCTTCCGCCACGCCGTCCTTGATGGACAGTGAAATATCCGTGTCCGGAGGAATCACGCCTTTGAGGCCATTGGCCGCGAGAGAGGTCGCGCCGGGGCCATCGATCACCAGTTGTTCCAAAGCCGCTTTGCCGATACCCTCGGTCCAGGGGATTTCCTTCATGACGGGCACCATCTGGCCATTTTCATTTTGCACATAAAGCAGCGTCTCCCGCATGCCCGATGCCGAAGTCGTTTGATCTTCAATGCTCAGGTCTCCCGAAGCCACGGGCGAAGAGATGACTCGTTCGTCCTCCGATCCGCAGCCCGCCAGGCAAAGCCCCATCATTAGAACGCACACCACGAGTAACCAACCAGTCTTTCTCATTCATCCCACCTCCACAGTTCTAAGGAATTATATGGACGGAGGTTGACGAGTATGTGTCCCAAAAGACTAAATTCATAAATTTCTTTCTTTCGCCGGTCATTTCCACTATAATAATAGAGACAGACTGGGAGGAAAATAATATGCCTTTGGATGGAATTATGCTGCGCAGCGTGGTCACCGAGCTTCAGGAGAAGCTTACCGGCGGAAGGATAGACCGCGTGCTGCAGCCCGAAAATGATGAGATTCACCTGGTGATTCGAAGTCAGGGCGAAAATCAACGCCTGCTTTTGTCCGCCAGCCCCAACAACGCCCGCATCCATCTGACCGCGGGTTCCAAACCCAATCCCATGACCCCGCCCATGTTCTGCATGCTTCTTCGCAAGCATCTCGTTAACGCCAAGATCCTGGAGATCAGGCAGATGGGTATGGAGCGGGCAGTGGAACTTCGGATTGAAACCATCGATGAGCTTGGCGACCGCAGTCCAAGGCGGCTGATCGTGGAGGCCATGGGCAGAAACAGCAATATCATTTTGATCGGCAAAAACGATCGTATTCTGGACAGCGTGCGCCGGGTGGATGAACAGATGAGCCGGGTACGGGAAATTCTGCCCGGCCTGCCCTATGAAAATCCGCCGGAGCTTGGCAAAAGTGATCCCCTCGCCGCCGATGAGGCCTCCTTTCGTGCCATCTTTGCCGAACCCGCCCATGCCAAGCTGGATAAATGCCTGGCGGGTGCGTATTTGGGACTTTCACTGCCCTCCGCTCAGGAGATCCTGTACCGGGCTCTCGGCGAAGACATACCTCTGGCAGGGAATCTTACGGCGGAACAGATTTCCGCTCTTTGGCGGGCTTTTGGCGCCTTCTACGACGACGTCCGGGCAGCACGCTTCTCGCCCGTGCTGCTGGAACGGGACGGCGAAGCTGCGGATCTGTTTCCCTTCATCTATTGCTCCAAGGCCCATGAGCATCTGGTTCAGGCCGCATCACCCAGTGAAGCGGCGGACCGGTATTATGCCGCCCGTGACCGCAGGGCGCGGGTCACCCAGCGCAGTGCCAACCTGGTTCGAGTGGTTAAAAACAACATCGAACGCTGTCAAAAGAAAATTCAGATTCAGCAGGACACCTTGGCGGACTGCGCTCATTCGGAGCAGTACCGGATTAGGGGCGATCTCATCACGGCCAATCTGCATGGGTTGACCCGAGGCATGACGTGCGCACGGGTGCAAAACTATTACAGCCCCGACCTTGAAATGCTGGATATTCCCATGGACCCCCAGCGTACGCCGGCACAAAATGCCCAGCGTTATTACAAACGATACAACAAGCTCAAAAAGGCCTTTGACACCACCACCGAACAGCTGGCTGCGGCCAAGGAAGAGCTGAGTTACCTGGAGGGGCAGCTGGACAACCTGGATAAATGCACCGAGGCCGATGAACTTCTGGAGATTCGGGATGAACTGGCGCGGCTTGGGTATCTTCGAAAACTGCCTGATAAGAAGAAGGCCTCCCGGCCCTCCCTGTCCCGGCCCCATCATTATCAAACCGGTGACGGTCTTGATGTGTATGTCGGAAAAAACAATGTGCAGAACGACTGGCTCACCCTCCGCTTTGCCGATGGGAACGACTACTGGTTTCATACGAAAAACATCCCCGGTTCCCATGTGATTCTTAAGACTCAGGGCAAAGAGCCGCCGGGCTCCTCCATACAGGAAGCGGCGGCGCTGGCGGCTTGGTATTCCAAGGGCAAGGGCGGTGCGCAGGTGCCGGTGGACTACACACCCCGGAAATTCATCAAAAAGCCTGCCGGTGCCCGGCCGGGATATGTGATCTATTTTCAGAATCGCACCCTCTATATCACGCCTTCGGAGGAAACCATCAAGCGATTAAAGCGATTGGAAGATATATAAAAAAGGCCTGGCGGTTTGCCAGGCCTTTCATTATATCTTATTTTACGGGACGGCTTCCCGGCTTGACCACCGGCACGCCTTCCTTGCAGAGGGGACATTCCTCCGGCTTAAAGGCCTCCACCTTCATGCTGAGAACCGCCTGCATGGGCACGCCAAAATCCACAGCACCCTCGCTTCGGTCCACCACGACGCCCACGGCCACGACCTCGGCGCCCGCTTCTTCCACCAGCTTCATGACCTCGCGCACCGATCCGCCGGTGGTAACCACGTCCTCGGTAATGAGCACCCTGGCGCCTTCCGGGACTCTGAAGCCGCGGCGAAAGGTCATCACGCCATTTTCACGTTCGGCGAAGATGTTCGGGACCCCCATTTGGCGGGCCACTTCATAGGCCATAATCATGCCGCCCATGGCCGGTCCCACCACCAGATCGATCTTTGTGCCCTCAAACTTGTTCACCAAATCTTCGCAGAGGATGCGGCTATATTCAGGGCTCTTGAAAAGCTGGGCGCACTGCATGTAACGGTTGCTGTGCAGTCCGCTGGTCAGGCGAAAATGCCCCTCCAGCATAGCGCCCGATTTGCGCAGAATATCCAATGCCTCTTCTTTTTTCATGGTACAAGACTCCTTTCTATGCTTCCAGTTTTCCGATAATTTCCTGGACTCCGCTCAAGTGATGACGTTCCAAATAGGCCTTGATGCCTTGAATCACTTTGGGACAGGCCATGGGATCGCTGAGGTTGGCCGTTCCCACCATCACCGCCGTGGCTCCGGCCAGCAGAAATTCCACGGCATCCTCGCCGGTCTCGATGCCGCCCATGCCCACCACCGGAATCTTCACGCTCTTAGCCACTTGATAGACCATGCGAAGGGCCACCGGTTTCACCGCCGGACCGGACAGGCCGCCGGTCACATTGGCCAAAACGGGCTTTCTTGTCTCGATATCAATGGCCATACCGGTCAGCGTATTGATGAGGGAGACCGCGTCGGCGCCGCCGTCCTCCGCTGCACGGGCATTGTCCGTGATGTCGGCCACGTTGGGAGAAAGCTTGACCATGAGAGGCTGCTCGCAATGCTTTTTGAACCGCTTCGTGACCTCCTCCACCATGGCGGGACGGATGCCGAATGCCACGCCGCCCTCCTTCACGTTGGGGCAGGAGATATTGAGCTCCACCAGATCCACATCGGCGCCCTGCAGGCCTTTAGCCATGTTCTCGTAATCCTCCAGGGTCGCTCCCGCAACGTTGGCGATGACCGCCGTGTTCTTTTGACGAAGCTTGGGAAGTTCATCCGAAAGGAAGGCCGAAAGGCCCGGATTCTGCAGACCCACGCTGTTCAGCATACCCGCTGCAGTTTCAGCAATCCTTGGAGGGGGATTCCCCTGTCTAGGCAGTAATGTAAGGCCTTTCACGCTTATTCCGCCAAGCAGGGAGATATCGTAGTATTCGTCATACTCTGCACCAAAGCCGAAGGTGCCCGAGGCAGCGATGACAGGGTTCTTCAGTTTGACGCCGCAGAGGTTTACCAATAGATCCATCACTCGAAATCCACCTCCTTGAGGTCAAACACGGGGCCGTCCTTGCACACCCGCTTATAGGACCATCCGTCTCCGCTTTGAATTTTACAGCTGCATACAAGGCATCCGCCGATGCCGCAGCCCATGCGCTCCTCCAAGGATACCTGGCAAGCCACATCGGGATATTTTTCCATCACCCGCTTGAAGGACCGCAGCATGGGCACCGGTCCGCAGGAAAAAATGAGGTCGGGACGTTTCTTTTCCAGCAGCCGGTCCAACATATCGGTGATGTAGCCCTGCGCCCCGAAGCTTCCGTCCTCGGTTGCCACATAGAACGCGGCCTTATCATAGAGATCCACACCGTAGGCCACATCCAAGCTCCGAAAACCAAGAAAAACCGCCTTCACCTTGTCGCCCCAAGTGCGATAGGCCTCAAAAAGAGGCGCCGCACCGATGCCGCCGCCCATGAGCCAGATCTCCTTGGTTCCTTCCGGTACCCAGAAACCCCGGCCCAGAGGCATCAGCGTATCCACAGATTCACCGGACTTCATCCCGCTTAAGATCCGGGTTCCCTCGCCCTTGATCTGATAGATGAGACTCATCGTCCGCTGATCATGATCGTAGGCATGAACACTGATGGGCCGCCGCAGAATATGGCGGCCGTCGGGAATTCTCAGATGCGCGAACTGGCCGGGCAGAGCCCTTTCAAAGCCCTCATCCCGCAGAACCATCCTATAGATGTCCTGTGCGATCCGCTTGTTTTCTAAAATCTCAGCGCGGTATTCCTTCAAGACCGCTCCCTCCTTAAGGCTACAGCCTCGGCAAGATCCTCCCGCATGCGCTTCGCTTCCGCAAAAGCCGCCTCGTCGAAATCACCGCCATGCTTCTTGTACGCGCAAAGAAGGCTTCGCGAAGCGTTCACGATGGCGCCCCGGCCGCTGCCGTCGAAGCAGCCGGCAAGCTCCTTGCCGCCACCGCCCTGAGCGCCGTAACCGGGCACCAGGAAAAAGACGGAAGGCAGAAGCCTCCGAAGCTCCGCACCCTGCTCGGGATAGGTGGCGCCCACCACCGCGCCCACATCGCTGTATCCATATTTGCCGATGAGTTCTTTCCCCCATTCGACCACCAGCCTGCCTACCCGCTGGTAAATGCTCTCCCCTTCCACTACCAGATCCTGGAGCTGGCCGGAGGACGGATTGGAGGTTTTGACCAGGACAAAGATACCTTTGTCCTGAGCCTTGCAGGCTTCCACAAAGGGCAGTACGCCGTCCGAACCCAGATAGGGATTGACGGTGAGATAATCGGCGTCGAAGGCCCTGGCGTTTTCCCCCGCCAGCGGCGTTTCGCCAAGGTAGGCGGCCGCATAGGCGGTGGCGGTCGCACCGATATCGTTGCGCTTGCCGTCCACCATCACAACAAAGCCCTTCTTCTTCGCATAGCCTATGGTCTCCGCAAAGGCCCTCAGTCCCTCAAGCCCATACATCTCATAATAGGCCAGCTGGATTTTTACCGCCGGTACCGTCCCGAAGAGGGCATCCATCAGCGCCTTGTTGTAGGCAATGATGCCATCGGCGGCGCCGGAGAAAGTGGTAAGATCGAATCCGGAAGCAAACTTCTCGGGGAAATACTCGATGCGTGTGTCCAAACCCAGCACCGTGGGATTTTTTTTGGCCTCAATGGCCTCGATCAATCGATCAATCATTTCACACCTCGTTCAGCTTTCCATCCCGCACCGCAAAGACACCGTTCACCAGCGTATGCACCGTCCTACCATAGACCTGCCGTCCATGGAAGGGATTGTTCTTGCCTTTGGATACGAAGGCATTCACATCGATGGCATAGGGCGCGTCCACGTCCATGACCGCAATATCCGCCGGAGCACCGGGCTTCAGCGTGCCCTGCTCGAGTCCCAGAATCTCCGCCGGGCGCCCGGACATCACCTCCACCAGCCGGTCCAGCGTCAGCACGCCGCCTTTCACAAGCTCGGTGTAGGACAGCGCAAATGCCGTCTCAAAACCGCTGATGCCGGAAGCCGCCAGGGCATACTCCACCCGCTTTTCATCGCTGTGATGGGGTGCATGATCGGTGGCGATGGCATCCAGCGTTCCATCAGCCAGCGCTGCCTTCAGCGCCGCCTGGTCCTCCGCCGTGCGCAGAGGCGGGTTGACCTTGGTGTTGGTATCGTAGCCGTCCAGGATATCCTCGGTGGCGGCAAGATAATGGGGCGCGGTCTCCGCCGTGACCCGCACACCCTTGTTCTTGTAGAGACGAATGAGCTCCACGCCGCCTTTCGTTGTCACATGGCACAGATGGATTCTCGCATTCAGATGTTCGGCCAGGATGAGATCCCGGGCCAGCATGGCCTCCTCCGCCGCGGCATTTTGCGCCTGCAGGCCGAGAAGCGTGGACATGAGCCCCTCATTCACATAGCCGTCCGCCGCGATCTTCATGTCTTCGCAGTGTTCCATGATGAGCGCGTCAAAATCCTTGGCATATTCAAGAGCCAGCCGGATCTGACCGCCGCTGGCCACACCCCTGCCGTCATCGGAGAAAGCGACGGCGCCGGCTCTCAGCATATCCGCCATCTCCGTGAGTTCCTCTCCCTTCAGCCCCACGGTCACGGTGCCTACAGGATATACCCGCACCCTGCCTTCCCGCCGGGCCTTATCCAAAATATAGGTGATCACCGCCGCGTTGTCGGCAAAAGGCTTGGTGTTGCCCATGCAGACCACCGATGTAAAGCCGCCCATGGCTGCCGCCCGGGTGCCGCTTGCGATGTCCTCCTTGTACTCGTAACCAGGGTCCCGCAGGTGGCAGTGCATGTCAATGAGGCCGGGCATGACGATCTTCCCCGTCACATCCACCACTTCAGCGCCTTCCTCGGGAAGAATTTCACCAAGGCCCGCAATCCGGCCGTCCTCAATAAGCACACTCATCTTGCCGTGAATGCCCTGGGCCGGGTCCACCAACGTTCCGTTTTTCAGCAGAATTTTCAAATCTCTTCCCCCTTCCTGCGGGTCAGCAAGTATAGAAGCGCCATACGCACCGCCACACCGTTGGTGACCTGCTCAGCGATCACCGAATCATCGCTGTCGGCCACCGAGGAGGCAATTTCCACACCGCGGTTCATGGGACCGGGGTGCATGACCATGGCATGTTCCTTGGCCAGTTCCATTCGCTCCGGCGTGATACCATACACATCGTAATACTCGCGGAGGGATGGGATGAGTCCCTTTTGCTGGCGCTCCTTCTGCATGCGAAGGCCCATCACCACATCGGCATCCTTCATGGCGTCCTCCACCTTTCGATGGACAACCGCACCCAGCTTTTTGAAATCCTCAGCGGGCAGCATGGTGGCCGGTCCCGCGAGATGAACCTCCGCTCCCAGGGTAGTGAGGCCGAACAGGTCGCTTCGCGCCACCCGGCTGTGGAGGATATCACCGATGATGGCTACCTTCAGTCCTTCGACCTTGCCCAGCTTCTCTTTCATGGAGAAGATGTCCAAAAGGCCCTGGGTGGGATGCTCGTTCATGCCGTCGCCGGCATTGATGATGGAGCTTCGCACGTGCCTCGCCACCAGGTGAGGCGCACCGGACATGGGATGCCGGATGATGATGACATCCGTTCCCATCTGATCCAGGGTAACTCCGGTATCGATCAGCGATTCGCCCTTCTGCACGCTGGAGGAGGATGCCGCCATATTGGCGGCGACCGCGCTCATGTACTTGGAGGCCAGCTCAAAGGACATCCGGGTACGGGTGCTGTTCTCATAGAACAGTGTCACAATGGATTTGCCCTGGAGATGGGGCGTCTTCTTGTTGTTTTGTTTGAGGATGTATTTCATCAGTTCGGCCGTGTTGAGGATCGTCTCCATATCCTCCCGGGGCATACCCCTCAGGCCCAGCACATCCTTTTGACTCAGCGGCATAGCTTACCTCCTTATCGGGTTATCCGGTTAAAGGAAAGCGGCCCGAAGGCCGCTCGTTCTAAATGTTGTCCGGCAGCACTTTGTTAAGGACAATACCCACCAAAGCGGAAAGGGCGATGCCCGAAAGCTGCACGTTGGCGGTGATGTTGACAAAGGCCCCGCCCAGACCGATGACCAGCATGAGTGAGATGATGATGAGGTTCCGGGACTTGGCAAAGTCGAGATCCGCCTCCGCCAGGGTCCGCATACCTACCGAAGCGATCATGCCGAACAGGATCATGGAAACGCCGCCCATGACCACTGCGGGAATGGACTGCAGGAAGCCGCCCAGCTTGCCAAACACGCTCATCAGGATGGCGAATACCGCGGCCACCCGAAGGGTTCTCGGATCGTAGTTCTTGGTCACCGCGAGAACACCGGTGTTCTCTCCATAAGTGGTGTTGGCAGGGCCGCCCAGGAAACCAGCCACCATGGTGGCCAGGCCGTCCCCAAGAAGGGTGCGGTGCAGGCCGGGATCCTCCATGAAGTCCTTGCCCACCACAGCGCCGTTGGTGGTGATGTCCCCCATGTGCTCCATGAAGGTCACAATGGCCATGGGCGCAATGGTAAGAATGGCAAACCCATCAAACTTGGGCAGGAAGAAGGGTGGCAGGGCCAGAAAGCTCGCCTCCCGAATGGGCGTCGTGTCCACCATATTGAACAGCAGCGCCACAACGTAACCCACAATGATGGAGAACAGAATGGGCACCAGCTTAAAGAATCCCTTACAGAAGACCGAGACGATGATCATGGTCAGGAGCACGGCGAGGGCCACGATCCAGCGGGCTCCCATCCCGGCTCCGCCGTCGCCGATGATGTTGGCGATGGCCGTGGGCGCCAGGGTGAGGCCGATAACAATGATCATGGGACCGGTCACCACGGGCGGGAAAAAGCTCTTCACCCGGTTGACTCCGAACAGTTTGACCAAAAGTGCCAGCACCAGGTACACCGCACCGGCCACGATGACGCCGCCGGTCGCATAGGGCAGCGCCGCCTGATAGGCCGCCGCCGCCGTCTGGGCCGAATCAAAGGAACCGGGCAGGCCCGAATAGTGCCAGGCCACCGTTTGAATCACGGCGATGAATGCGAAGGAAGAGCCAAGGTATACGGGCACCTTCCGCTTGGTCACAAAGTGGAACAGCAGCGTTCCCACGCCGGCACAGAACAGCGCCACCAGCGTGTTCATTCCGGTGAGAGCCGGCACCAGCACCGTGGCGCCAAACATGGCGAACACGTGCTGCACGCCCAGCAGCAGGACGCGGCCCCAGCCCTTGCGGTCGAGTTTTTGTGTCTCGGTCATTTCTCCAACCTCCTTCTTTTTTTAACGGGTAATCTCCCCGATGAGAACCTGCTCCCGGCCATCAATTTCATCCACTTCCACGGCGATGACCTCATTGCTGGAGGTGGGCACGTTCTTGCCCACATAGTCCGCCCGGATGGGCAGTTCCCGATGTCCCCGATCCACCAGCACAGCAAACTGAATGCTTTTGGGCCTTCCCATATCGATGAGCGCATCCATCGCGGCCCGGGCTGTTCTTCCGGTAAATAAAACATCGTCCACCATGACCAGATTCATCCCAGTAATGGAAAAGGCAATATCCGTTCCATTGATTACGGGATGCTCCGATAAGGTGGACAGATCGTCGCGGTAAAGGGTGATGTCCAGGATACCCAGCGGAAGCCTTTTGCCCTCCACCTGTTCGATCCTGTCGTTGATTCTTTTAGCCAGCGGCACGCCCCGCCGCTGAATGCCGATAAGGGCCACACCGTCGGTGCCCTGGTTGTGTTCGATGATCTCATGGGCGATTCGCGTGATGGCCCGTCCCATGGCCTCACGATCCATGATCTCCGCCTTTTGCCGCATAGAGCGCCTCCTTTCATACACAAAAAAAGCCTTGCCACCTGCTGACAAGACTGCACGAAAAAACGCACCACCTTATCAGCCTCACGGGACCAATTTAAAGGTTGCCGTTGTTCTTAATTGGCGTAAGTATATCACAGGCCCCATCCTTTGTCCATCCTTTTTCAGACAGGATACCCGCTTTTTTTGCGGAGTTTTTCCACCAGTTCCTGAAAGGCCTCGGGCGGGGCGGCCTCCAGTTCCATCGTCTCGTCCGTCCTTGGATGAACAAAACGAATCCGCCAGGCGTGAAGAGCCTGACCTTCCGCAATGCCGAGAGAACCCTTTGCCGGTCCATAGAGCTCATCCCCCACCACGGGATGGCCAAGCTTCGCCATATGCACCCGGATCTGATGGGTGCGTCCGGTCTCAAGCCTGCACTCGATCAGGGCAGCTGTCTGATAGCGCTCCAGAACACGGTAATGGGTCACCGCCTGTTTGCCGCCTTCCACCACAGCCATCCTCTTTCGATGAACGGGATGACGACCGATGGGTTCGTTCACCGTCCCGCCGTCCTCCCTGAAATTGCCGTAAACCACTGCCAGGTAGGTGCGGCCCAAGGTGTGACCCTTCAGCTGCTCCGCCAAAAAGCGGTGGGCACGGTCATTCTTGGCCACCACGAGAAGCCCGGATGTCTCCTTGTCCAGCCGGTGGACAATGCCCGGACGGATCACGCCGTTGATACCGGACAGATGATCCATATGATGGAGAAGGGCGTTCACCAGCGTGCCCGTGAGGTTACCCGCGGCCGGATGGACCACCATGCCGCAGGGCTTGTTGATCACCGCCAAATCCTCGTCTTCATAGACAATATCAAGGGGGATGTCCTCCGGCTCCAAGGAAAGTTCCACCGCCTCCGGCACGGAAAGCTCCACTGCGTCACCGGTCTTCAGTTTGGCGCCTGCCTTGGCCGTTCTGCCGTTTAAAAGAGCCTGACCGTCCTCCAAAAGCCGCTTCAAATAGGAGCGGGAAAGCCCATCCACCCGCTCCGTCAAATAGACGTCCAGCCGCACGCCTTCATATTCTTTTTCCACAAAAAAGCGATGCACGTCGGCATCGCTCCTATCATGAATCAATCTTCTCCTCCCCACCGACCGGCGGCGCTTCCCCAGCTTTGGATTCGGCTCCGGTCCCATTCTCCCCCGCCGCGGCTTCCTGCTCCTCAGGCTTGTCCTTTGGCAGAGGCTTTTTGGCGTCCCATCCAAAAATGATGCATGCGCATAAAAGAATACCGCCGATGACCACAAACATATCCGCCACATTGAAGATCGCAAAATTGATGGCCTTAAAATAGAAGAAGTCCACCACATAGCCCTGGAACAACCTGTCGATAAAGTTGCCCAGCGCGCCGCCCACCAAAAAGGAGAGCGAAAGCATGAACAGCCTGGTGGTCCGCTTGCGGTTTTTAAAATAATAGACGATGATGACCGCCACAAAAATTATCGTGATCGCAAGAAAAAACGGGCGCGCACCCTCCATCAGACCAAAAGCCGCACCGTAGTTTTCCGTGTACGTGAGATGAAACACATTCTTCCACAGGGGCAGGTCCCCGAAGGGCAGGGGCATTAAATATTGAACCGCCAGATATTTGGTCAGCTGGTCCAGCCCCACAATCAGGGCTGCTATCAATAAAAAAGACAATGTTTGCCTCCAAAAAAACCGTTGTAGACTCTTAACGTTTATTATAGCAAAAAAAAAGCATGGAGTCATGCTTTTTTACAGCTTGTTTTCAATGATATTCATGATATCGTTGATCATATCGCCGATAAAAGGGATCTTTTCCCAGCCCACTTTCTGGAGCACATAGATGAGCAGGGCGCCCAGCAGGGAAAAACCCACAGCCATTCCCAGCCCCCGAGCCACGCCGCCAATAAAATTTTTCCAGAGCATTCGTTTGGGATCGGTAAGGTACGTCAAATATTCATCCACCTTCTCATGCTCCAAAGAGGCTGCCAGACGGTGCATCTCCTCCCGCATCCAGGCGCGTTTCTTCTCTTCCCTTTGTTTTTTTCGATCCAACCGCTTCGTGCTCAAAGTCAAAACTCCCATTCAAATTCCCCCCACATATCACTAATATGGCAGTTTTGCTTTCCAATTAACCCGAATTAAGAAAAGAGCGGAGGGATTCAAAAAAAGCGATGCCTTTTTAACGGCATCGCTTTCATGTTATTCCTCTTCAGGCACTTCCAGATGGACCGGCTGTCCTGGCTCGCTGACGAAAGCTCCGGTGTCCACTTCTTCCTCCTTTGGAACGGGAAATTCATTCATCTGCTCCATCCGCTTTTGGCTCTGCTTCAGCGTCTCAAGCTGAAGTTCCAGCATATCCTTCATGCTCAGATGGTATCGGTAGAGCTTCTCCTCCAGGGAACGCTGGCGGCTTTCCATGGCTTCCAGCTCCCCATTGGCCTCCTCCATCATCCGCTGATGCTGGCTTTTGGCCTCCTCCACGATGTGCCTTGCTTCCGTTTCTGCCTCCTCCAGGATGCTCGCCGCCTTGCCGTGCGCCTTTTCCACCAATTCATCGGCGGCCCGCTGCGCAGTGACCAGCGTTTCCTTCAGGGTCGCCTCCATGGCCTTGAAGTATTCCATCTGCTCCATCATCGACGTAATGCGGTCCTTCATATCGGAATTATCCCGGTAAAGCTGTTCGAAGGTGGCCACCACTTCATCCAAGAAGCGGTCCACCTCCTCTTCCTGATAGCCCCGAAAGCTCCGGGAAAAGTCCTTGTTGTGGATATCCATGGGCGTCAACGCCATACTCATTCACTCCCTTTTCCGATATCGGTCAATAACCACGCGCATACGGTCCTTTTTCGTCTCGCCGCAAACCTCATGGATGCGGATGCGGCCCCAGCCCCGGATGGACAGAAGGTCATCCTCCGTAAGGCGGATGTCGCTTCGATAAACCGGTTCATGATTGACCTTGATCTGTCCCGATGCAATCATGGCTGCAATCTTGCTGCGGGACGATTTGAGCGCAGCACTCAAAAGAGCATCCAGCCTGAGGGATGCCGCTGTGATAACCTGCTGGTCCAGCGCAGGCTCCTCCAAATTGAGCCCGTCAAGGGATAATGCCCGAACCCTCACCGAGGTCCGGCCCACCCGGTCCAGCTGGCCTTCCACATACTTTGCCATGTCGGGAAGCATAAACACCACCGCCCGCTCCTTCTCCACCGCGATATCCCCAAGGCTCTCCCGTACGATGCCAAGGCCCATGAGCGAGCCCAGAATATCCCGATGCCCGGCGCTGCCAAAACGGCTGTTCCAAGAGATCTCCAGGGCCGCAAGGTAATCGGACGCATCGGTCTCGCCCTGGCGGGTCAGCACCATGATCTTCCGTTCCGCCCAAGGCACGCCGCCCTCCAAAGCTATATGAACATCATAGCCTTTTGCGGCGTTTTTCGCAAGGTTTTGTTGCAACGGATCCAAAAAACGAGTAGCCCAAGGCTTGCCGGTACGGGCAACCCCTTGGGCTCTTGCTTCAATCTCCGCAACGAGAAATTTTTGTTTCTTATCCTCGCCGTTCATCATTATCTCAATAGATCAGCCGAATCATGATCATCTGGAAGAAATAGCCCACCGCCTGCAGAGCGATGATCGCCAGCATGGGCGAAAAATCGATGGGCATGCCTCCCGTAAATCGAGACATCAATTTGCGGAAAGGGTTCACAAAAGGAGCGGTGAATCTGGCTAAAAATTCCCGCACTTTATTGTAAGGCGGCAGGAACCAGGACAGCAGCGCTTCAAGCACAATCGCCCAGGTCACGATCTGGATGAACCAGTTGACGCCTACGGTGACGTAACGCAGGATTTCCAAGTATTATTCCCGCCTTCCAAAGCTGCGATGGGACTTAAGCTCCTCGGGCATGTTGGTGGAAATCACGACCTGAGCAGGGGTGAGGATATAGATACCGTCGGACAGACGCTTGAAATTGCCATTCAGCGCATGGACCGCACCGCTCATGAAGTCCAGCATGCGCAGGGCCACGTCGGTTTGAAGGTGCTCCAAAATCACGAAGACCATCTTTTGCTCCTTCAGATGATCGATGATGAGGCGGATTTCCTCGTAGTCCATAGGCTTATAGACCATCACCTGAGGACGATCGGCGCCGTTCGTCGGCATGTTGACAATCTTGCCCTTGCGGTTCTCCCGTTTTGCCTTGGGAGCCTCTTCCTGGACGGATTCGATCTCCATGCCTTCGTCCATGCCGTACTCGTCATCCATTTCCGCCTGGAGTCCGATCGCTGCCATGAATTTGTTCAACGCGTTTGCCATTTTTATATACCCTCCTCTTTATTGCGGTCAGGCTCTGGCGCCAAAAAGCGCTCTGCCCACCCGCACCATGGTTGCACCTTCCCGGATCGCCGCCTCAAAATCGTGGGACATCCCCATGGATAGGTGCGCCATTTGAATTCTGGAATCGTGCTGGCCGCGGATCCCCTCAGCCAGTTCCCGCATTCTGGTAAAATAGGGTCTCGCCGCTTCCGGATCCGCTACCGGCGGTGCGATGCACATCAGGCCCCGCACCTCAAGATTGGGACAATCCACCACCCGGTCCAAAAAAGCCGGGAGGTCCTCCTCCATTAAGCCGCCCTTGGTTTGCTCTCTGCCGATATTGATCTCGATCAAAACCGGCATCACGATATCCCGCTTTGCGGCCTGACGCTGAATCTCTTCCATCAAAGAAAGCCTGTCCAGCGAATGAATAAGCGCCACCTTATCCACGATCTGGTGAACTTTATTGCTCTGCAGCTGCCCGATCAGATGTACCTCCACCGGATGGAGCTCCGGCAGCTTGCTCAGAAGCTCCTGCACTCGGTTCTCGCCAATCCTTGCAAGGCCCCGGTCGATCATAGCGTTGATTCTTTCCGCATCCACCGTCTTGCTCACGCCGATCAGCTGAATATCTTCAGGTGCGCGCCCGGCCGCTTCTGCAGCTTTTTGAATGCGCCCTTGGATCTCTAAAAGTTTGTCATCCATCCCATCCACTTCTTTTCTAGCGGCATTTGACGGCCTGATTGACCTTGATGGTCTCTCCGCCGTTCAACTCCCGAATCAAATAGGATTCATCGTTCTCTTCCAGCACTTCCACACCCACGAAAGTTTCCTCCCTGCCGTTCACAATGTAAACGCCCTTTTGTCCGCTCTTCTCATAAAGAGCGTCCTTTGGGATCATAAAGCCTTCCTGGCTCTTCCCAATGCTGGCTTTGGCTTCCCGAACGTTGAGAAGCGGCTGGATATCCTGCTCCACCGACAGGATGGTCAGGTGATCCTTGCCCTTGTCCTTGTCCACCACGACCTGGCCGGTATAGGTTGCATTTTCCATGCCCTCGAAGACGATATCGTAGGTCTCGCTGAGAGCCAGATCGGAATTCTCATCCCCAAGTATGGCCACATACCATGTGTTGCTGCTCACCAGGCGGTACAGGGGCTGATCGATTTTCGCCTCCTGCTGGTTGCTGTAGCTGGCACTTCCCTGCAACAGGGTCTGGATGTCCTTCACCGTGAGCTTGTCCAACTCCTGGGGATTGAGCGCGGCTTCATTGCCATCAAAATAAAAGCTTACGATGCCGGCTTCCGGGGCAAGCTCGTCCTTCTTCCAAGCGTTGATCTTGGTCAGAAGATTCTGTTCCTCCAGATACAGTTCGTTCAGCTGGCTGTCCAACGGAACGATCTGGCGAAGATGGGCCTTGCGCAGTTCGATCAGTTGATTGAGTTCCTCCTCCAGCTTGAGGGTCTCGGTTCGGTCCTCCGCATCGTAGACGGCGTTCAGTTGATTCTGCTTTCCCTTGATCGCCTGATCAATGGTGGATAGATTTTCATTCTTAATATCGGCCAGCGCGCCGATCTGATATTCATAGATCTTTTTTTGCAGCGCATCGTAGTCATCGAGAGATTTCTGGTCGTAACCGGCCTGATAAACCTCCACAACCTTGTCCCCCTGGGCTACGCGCTGACCCTCTTCGGCCACGTAGACAACCTTGCCCGCACTCTCCGCCTTGACCACCGTCTCTGAACGGAGCAGCACCACGTCCTTCTTTGAACTGGAGGACATGATTCCCCAGTCCACAAAGGCGGTCTTGGAGCCGCCCATATTGGCCAGCAGGATGATGATTGGGATCAGCACCACTATACCCACAAAAACATAGAAGCGGGGTTTAATTCTACGTATGCGTATCCTCATTCAGTCCCTAACCCTTCCGTATCCTTCCAAACGCTTATGGAAAACAAAAAAATGCCTTCCAGCGAAACTATTGCTTGATTACGTCAACAACATATTCTCGCTTGAAGGCAAAACTCCTGCTTATTTTTTGAAATTTCTAAAAAAATGTTTGCGCTTTCTTGCTTCAACAGCACCCTTTTCAACAAATTCCCCAAGTTATCCACAGAGAATAATGTCTACATAACCGATTATATTATGTCTCTTGTCGAAGAATGGGCACGTTATGGGAAACCGAAACGCACTCCTCCGTGACCTGGCAGCCAAAGGCTCCAGCCAGGCCGCCCGCTCTCAAAAGCCGCCAAAAAGCTTCGTCAAAATGGGAATCCATGGCCCGATTGGGGCGAAAGGCTTTGGCATCCTCCCTCTGAATGATAAAGAACACCGCCGCGCCGTAGCCCGCTTCCAGCGCATCCTTCAGATGCTCCATGTGTTTGGCGCCCCGCAGGGTGGGTGCATCGGGAAAAAGTGCCAGGCCATCCTCCACCAGGGTCACACACTTCACCTCACCCAGCCACAGCCTGCCCGCCATGCGAAAGCCCAGGTCAAACCGGCTGCCGCCATGGACCACTTCCCGCCGTATATCCGCCGCTTCTTCAAAGCCCGGAAAAAAACCCCGGCGAAGCCCCTCTTCAGCGATATCATTGGTCCAATGGGCGTGGATCATCACCCAACTGCCTCGGTAACGCACCATGACCAGGGTATAGGCCGTCTTTCGTTCCGATCCCGCTTCAGCCGGCAGAAGCAGTACCTCCGCACCGACAAGGAGCAGTTCCCGCATCCGCCCCGAATTGGGCACATGGCATAGACAGGGCTCCCCATTTACAGCCACCCTGGCCGCAAACCGGTTGAGCCGTTCCATAAATTGTCCTTTCACCAAACCTTCCAGCCGCATAGTATTCCTCCGTAAGCGCTTTCAATTTGTTTTAAAGAAAAGCCCGGCCGAAGCCGGGCCCCTATTATTCCCGTTCCACCGCCGACAAAGTGGGCAGCAAAGGCTTATAGAGAAGCCCCACCACCAGCATGCCCAGCAGACCCTTGATGATGTTGAAAGGCGCCACCGCCAAAAGCCCGTAGCCCACCATGGGTGAAAGCCTGCCCTGCAATCCCAAAATCTCCATAATGGGCGTCATGGCTCCTGCCAGAGCCTCCGTGGAGATGCCCGCCGCGGGCACCAAGATGAACACGTTTGCCAGCGGACCCACGATGGCCACGCACAAAGTGCCCCAGGCGATGCCGATGAGCGCGCCTCTGCGGATGGGATGGGCCCTCGTCCAAAGGGCCGCCGGAAGCACCAGGCCAAGGCCGATCAGCAGGTTGGCCAGCTGCCCCGCGCCGCCAAAGGACAATCCTTTCAGAAGAATGTGGACCAGATTTTTCAGCACCTCGATCGTCACCGCCGCCCAAGGACCGAGGGCAATACCGCCAAGGAGCGCCGGAATGTCGGAAAAATCGATCTGGAGCCAGGGCGGAAACAGCGGCAGAGGGAACTCCAGATACATCAGCACTACAGCCACCGCTGCCAGCATGGAAACCCGCATCATCCATTTGGTCTTTGCTTTTGATGTCATATCTCTTCCTTCCTTTCTTTGAGCACGGAAGAGAAGAGTCCAGGGGCTTTTGAGTACAAAAAAGGAACTTTCTTTCATCCAGACTTTACTGTCGGCCCAGGAATCACCTGGTCAACCCCAAGGGGGCTCGCGGGCTAAACCGCCGGTCGGGAATCGCACCCTGCCCTGAAAGAACCTTCAAACTTCCGTATGCACTTTTAACGGGGCCATTATAGCACTGGCCCCGTTAAAATGCAACTTATTCCATTCAATCTACGAATTCTTTGGGAACCCGGCCGAAGCCCGCCTCCCGGCCAAGCTCATGTTCGATGGCCAGCAGGCGGTTGTATTTGGCCACACGTTCGCTGCGGCAGGGCGCGCCGGTCTTGATCTGGCCGCTGCCAAGGGCCACCGCCAGATCAGCGATGGTCGTATCCTCCGTCTCACCGGAACGATGGGAAATGATCGAGGCGTATCCGGCGTGATGGGCCATGGCTACCGCATCCAAAGTTTCGCTGAGGGTGCCGATTTGATTCATCTTCACCAAAATGGCATTGCCCGCGCCCATTTGAATGCCTTTTGAAAGCCGCTCGGTGTTGGTCACGAATAGATCGTCCCCCACCAGCTGCAGTTTTCCGCCCAGCGCCTCGGTGAGCATCTTCCAGCCCTCCCAATCCTCTTCCGCGAGACCATCCTCCAAAGAAATCACCGGGTACTCGCGGGTCAGCGCCTCATAGTAGTGAACCATCTCCTCGCTGCTACGTTCGGAGTTGGCAAAATGATAGACTCGGGCTCCGCTGTCATAAAATTCACTGGCTGCCGCGTCCATGGCCAGCTTGACGGCGTCGGTATAGCCGGAGCGTTCCACCGCCTCCAGAATGGCATTGATGGCCTCCTCCGCCCCGCTGACCCGGGGTGCAAAGCCTCCTTCATCCCCCACGCCGGTGGATAATCCCTTATCCAGAAGAAGGGTCTTGAGGTTCTGGTAAATCTCGGCGCACATACGAAGAGCCTCCCTGAAATTTTCGGCGCCCACCGGCATGATCATAAACTCCTGAAAATCAAGGCCGTTGTCCGCATGACGGCCGCCATTCAGGATGTTCATCATGGGCACCGGAAGGACATGGGCGCCGATGCCGCCAAGATAGCGGTATAGCGGCAGGCCATGGGCCTGCGCCGCAGCCTTGGCCACCGCGATGGATACGCCTAAAATGGCATTGGCGCCAAGATTTGACTTGTTCTCGCTGCCATCCAGAGCAATCATGGTCTCGTCGATCTCACGCTGCCGGAAGACCTCCATACCCACAATTTCGTTGGCGATGGGCCCGTTTACATAACCCGCCGCCTTTTCCACACCCTTACCGCCAAAACGGTTGCCGCCATCGCGGAGTTCCACCGCCTCAAAGGTGCCCGTCGAGGCGCCGGAGGGCACTGCAGCCACGCCCTGAATGCCGTATTCCAGCTCCGCTGTCACCTGCAGCGTTGGATTGCCCCGAGAATCCAAGATCTCCAGGGCCTCTAGTTTTTCAATTTTCATTTTGATCTCCTTCCTCAAATAGCCTGACCCATTCCCCATACCCTTCGGCCTCCATATCCTCCAGGGGCACGAAACGCAGGGCCGCGCCATTGATGCAGTAGCGCATTCCCGTGTTTGTGGGGCCGTCAGGGAAAACATGGCCAAGATGGCTGTCTCCTTCCGCGCTTCGCACCTCGACGCGCCGCATACCGTAGCTGTGATCCATCTGTTCCACAACCTGGCCTATGGGCCGGTCAAAGCTGGGCCAGCCGCAGCCCCCATCGAATTTATCCTTCGAGGAGAACAGCGGCTCGCCGCTGACCACGTCCACATAGATGCCCGGTGCCGCAAGGTTCACGTAAGGACTGGAGAAGGGTCGCTCCGTGCGATTGTTCTGGGTCACGTCAAACTGTTCCGGGGTGAGTCTTTCCCTCAAATCCTGGCGGTTCCACTTTTCATTCATGCTTCATGCCTCCTTGTTCCTACTTTTCCCACATCCGTCCTGTTTCATAAAAAAAGCCCGGAAAAATCCGGGCTTTTGTTCATGCCGACTGCTGACCGGCGAACTGACTGTTGTAAAGATCCGCGTAGAATCCCTTTTGCTCCAGGAGTTCTTGATGCGTGCCCTGTTCGATCACATGGCCCGCGTTCATCACCAGGATGAGATCGGCCTCCTTGATCGTGGATAAGCGGTGTGCGATGACGAAACTGGTCCGTCCCACCATCAGCTTATTCATGGCCCTTTGGATATAGACCTCCGTTCGGGTATCCACATTGGAGGTGGCCTCATCAAGGATCAAGATGGGCGGATCGGCCAGGATCGCACGAGCGATGGTGAGCAGCTGCTTCTGACCCTGGGAGATGTTGGAGGCCTCCTCGTTGATCACCGTGTCATAGCCATGGGGCAAAGTGCGGATGAATCGGTCCGCATAGGCGGCCTTGGCCGCTGCATGGATCTCCTCATCGCTCACCTCGCGGTTGCAGGAGTAGGCGATGTTCTCCCGAATGGTGCCGTTAAAAAGCCACGTATCCTGCAGCACCATGCCAAACAGGGATCTGAGATCGTCCCGCGGCATTTCCCGAATATCCACGCCGTCCACCAAAATCCGGCCCTCATCCAGCTCGTAGAAGCGCATGAGCAGATTGACCAGCGTGGTCTTTCCTGCGCCGGTGGGGCCCACGATGGCCACCGTCTGACCGGATCTCACCTCAATATTGAGATTGTCGATGAGCGGCGTATCCGGGCTATAGGAGAAAGCCACATCCTCAAAGGTCACGTGGCCCTTCGGCATGGACAACAGCTTGGGATCGCTGGTGTCGGGCACCTGCTCCGGTTCGTCCATGATTTCAAACACCCGCTCCGCCGCTGCTACGGTGGACTGAATCACGTTTGCAATGTTGGCGGTCTGGTTGATCGGCTGGGTGAACTGCCGGGCGTACTGGATGAAGGACTGCACATTACCGATGGTCATGCGGCCCTTGGTCACAAAAACCGAGCCCAATACACAGATAATCACATACCCAAAGTTGCCCACAAAGTTCAGCAGCGGCATCATGATACCGGAGATAAACTGACTGCGCCAGCCCGATTCATAGAGCCGTTCATTGATGCCATTGAATTTATGGAGAGCATCCTCCTCCAGCCCATAGGCCTTGACCACCCGGTGACCGCCGTAGATCTCCTCCACATGACCGCTCATGTCGCCAAGAGAGGTCTGCTGGCCCAAAAAGTAGCGCTGGGAGTGTTTGACCACAAAACGGGCGGCGAGAGCGCTCAGCGGGAGAGTGCACAGCACCACAATGGCCAAAATCCAATTGATCTTGAACATCATGAAGGTCACGCCAATGAGCGTCACCACCGAAGTGACCGTCTGGGTCAGGGACTGCTGCAGCGTGTTGGCGATGGTATCCACATCGTTGGTGACCCGGGAAAGCACGTCCCCATGGGACTGCCCGTCAAAATATTTGAGAGGCAGCCGGGAAAGCTTTTGGTCCACCTCTTCACGAAGGTCGTACACCACCCGCTGAGACACTCCGGCCATGATAAACTGCTGCACCCAGTTGAACAGCGCGCTCAAAAGATAATAGCTTGCCAGCACCAGCAGGATATCAAACACCGCCGAAAAAACATCCTGCGCAAGGGTGCCCGGCACGGAGAAATATTTGAACAGTTCGGTGGTGGCCTGACCCAGCTTATCCGGTGCCAGGATCATGAATACGGTGCTGATCGCCGCCGCCACAAACACCACGAAAATTTTCCAGGCGTGGGGTTTAAGATAGGACAATATGCGTTTCAGCGTTCCGGAAAAATCCTTGGGCTTTTCAAAGGCCATGGCCACGCCGGGGCCGCCCGGACCGCGGTGACCGCCAAGGCCCCTTCTGGTTCTACGTTCACTCATGCGATCTCCTCCTCCGAAAGCTGGGAGGCCACGATCTCGCGATAGACCTCACAGCCCTGCATCAATTCTTGATGGGTGCCGATACCGGCGATCCTGCCGTCATCCAGCACCAGGATATGGTCGGCGTTCATGATGGAGGCCACCCGCTGTCCCACAATGATGACCGTGGCGTCCTCCGTCTCTTTGGCCAGATCCCGTCTCAGACTGGCTTCCGTCTTGAAATCCAGGGCGGAAAAGCTGTCGTCAAAAAGATTGATCTTGGCCTTCCGCACCAGCGCCCGGGCGATGGAAAGACGCTGTCGCTGGCCGCCGGACACATTGGTGCCGCCCTGTTCAATCCTGGCCTCAAAGCCGCCCTCCATCTCCTCCACAAAGCCGGAGGCCTGGGCGATGCTGGCGGCCTTATGCACCTCTTCGTCCGTGGCGTCCTGCTTGCCCTGGCAGATATTTTCCGACACCGTGCCCGCAAAAAGCACGGCCTTTTGCGGAACATAGGCGATACGGTCCCGAAGCTCCTGACGGGTCATATCCTTCACATTCACCCCATCGACCAGAATCTCACCCGATTCCGCATCATAAAAACGCAGGATCAGGTTGAGCAGCGTACTCTTGCCCGAACCGGTGCCGCCGATGATGGCCGTCACCTCGCCGGGCCCGGATCTGAAGGAGATGTGCTCCAAAGTGGGCTCCTCGGCGCCGGGATAGCGAAAGGTCACATCCCGGAACTCCACACTCCCCCGCTGATCTTCCGCCGGCTTCTGCGGCAGTTCGGGGTCGTTAATCTCCGGCTTCATGCCCAGCACCTCGCTGATACGGCTGCCCGCCGCTGAAGCCCGGGGAAGCTGTACAAACAGCATGGTGGCCATCATGAGGGCCATCATGATCTGCATGCCGTACTGTATGAAAGCCATCAAATCGCCCACGCCGAGATCCATATTGACGACCCGGTGGCCGCCCACCCAGACCACGACCACCGCCAGCATGTTCATACCGAACATGACCGCCGGCATCATGGCCGCCATGATGCGCTGAATGCGGATGGCCGTGCGGGTCAGATCGGTGTTGGCCTCGTCAAAGCGTTTCCGTTCATACTCATCCTTGTTGAAAGCCCGAATGACCCGAATGCCCGTCAGCTTTTCCCGGAGCACCAGGTTGATGCGGTCCACCTTCTTCTGCATCGATTTAAACAGCGGGAAGGTCCGGCCCGCAATGAGCATCACGATGATGAACAAAACGGCGATAATGCCGATAAGCACCCAGGTGAGCTGCCCATCCTTGCCTGCCGCCATGATGATGCCGCCAACAGCCATCATGGGCGCCATCAGCATCATCCGCAGGAACATCACCAAAAACTGCTGCATTTGGGTGATGTCATTGGTGGTTCGGGTGACCAGAGAGGCGGTGCCGATCTGGTCAAATTCGTTCAATGTGTATTTTTCCACATGCTCAAAAACATCGTGGCGCACATCCTTGCAAAATCCTGCCGCCGTTCGGGAAGCCAAAAAGGCCGCACCAATGGTGGCAACGCTTCCGCCCACCGCGACCAGCAGCATGAGTCCGCCCTGCTTTATGATGTAATTCGTACCCGCGCCGCCCGCGATGCCTTCGTCCACGATCCGCGACATGATATCCGGCATGTACAACTGAGCCAGGCACTGAAGAAAAACCAGTACCAGCACGCCTGCAATGGCCCCAACATAGGATTTGAGGTACCTAAAGAGTTTTGTCACACTTGATCATCTCCGATCTCGCCCTTTTTTATTTGACGGTGTCTCATATATTCCGCCGTTTTATTGAGCAGCCTTGCCAGTTCCTTGGCATCCTCGGGGCCCATGTATTGGATAAGGCCATGAAAGCGCTGCATGAGTTCCCTTCGCCCCCGCTCCATAATTTCGCTTCCCCGTTCGGTCAGCTTCACCAAAACCGCCCGGCGATCTTCAGGATCGATGCTCCGTTCCAAAAAGCCCTTCCGTTCCAACGAATTGATCATCTGGGTCACCGTGGGCGGGGCAACATCAAGGCGCCTGCTGAGTTGACTGACCTTTAACCCCTTTTCCCCTCCGTGGGCATGAAGCATGAGCAGAAGCGTTATCTCGCTGCGGCTCGCTCCAATCTTGGGTCCATGCTTTTCAACATGCAGTTTTTGAAAGGCATGAAAGGCCTCCATCAACTGCCGAACTACCCCATTCATTTCCGGGTCCACGATATCCCAGCCCCCTTCATATGCTTAGGCATTTAATTTATTTGCCTAACTAATTATATGAATCCTTCCATACTTTTGTCAAACCATTTTCCTGAGTAAACATTTACAAAGCTCCATCTCCCCCCTATAATAGGTAGTATCAGTTCACGAAAGGAGATAGCTATGTTTTATCGCAGACTGCCCCTTGAAAAATGCGTCAATGTCCGGGACTTGGGAGGCTACCCGGCCCAAAAGGGCACGGCCACCCAATTCGGCCGCTTCCTTCGGGGCGATGCGCTCTATGACCTATCCCAGTCGGATCTTCGTTTCCTGTGGGATTACGGCGTCAGGAACGTCTTTGACCTCAGGGGAAACGCGGAAAAGGAAACGGAGCCCAATGCCTTCAAGGGCGTGCCCGGGGTTACGGTATATGACATTTGTCTATGGGATACCGATGCCTATGCCGATACGGTGCATCTCATCTCCAACGGCATGGGTGATTTCTATGTAGCGCTGGCGGACCGTTATCCGGACAACCTGGGCAGGCTTTTCACGCTGATGGCGGAGTGCGAAGGCGGCATATTGTTTCACTGCTCCGCGGGCAAGGATCGAACCGGTGTGACAGCGGCCCTGCTCCTTGGACTTGTTGGCGTGGCATATAACGATATTGTGGCCAATTATCAGGTAAGCAACACCTACATCCGGGTCAATTCCCAGCGTCCCGCTCTCCGGAACGTGCCCATGAACGCCCTCAGTTCCGACGCTTCCTACATTGAACAATTCCTCGATTTTATAAAGGAGAGGGGCGGCGCCCGGGAGTTCTTGAAAAGCACCGGCGTGTCCGAGACAAACCTGAACCGGTTGGCGGAAAAACTGGTGACTTGACAATCCAATTTGCGAGGGGAGCGCCGGCTCGGGCCGGCGCTTTTTTTCGAAGGGTTTCTTCCAGATTCCCTCGTCCAATGTAAAAAAGATTACAAAAGAGGGATTTGGAATGTCATCTGTCACACGAAATGCCGGCAGCCTGTTTGTGGAAGCAGTACTGCTCATCTCCCTGGGTGGATATATGCTCACCTATGGCGGAATTTTTATGGTATTTTTTCATATTTTATCGGTGCTGCTGCCCCTGGTTCTGGGTACGGTGGGCATCTATCGCTGCGTTTTTGAAAATACTGCATCTTTGGGATCAAGGCTATGGAAAAATTTTGTCCTCATTCTGATCTCTCTGGCCATCCTTATTTTCAGGGATGCCTATTTCACTCTTTTCCCCATTTTGCTGACCCTGTATGTTTTAGCCATCCTGGCCATCCGCGGCATGGACTATGCTGTGTACCGGCACCAGCGGGTACCCGCAAGACCCGTTCTCTTCAGCGCCCTTGCGGGTATTCTTGGAATCATCATCTTTGCCTGTGCGGCCCGCATTATCGGCATCCGCACCGTCATAACCCTTTCGGCTCTCCATGGAATTGTCTACGGGCTTTACACACTTTGGAACGCATTTTCCATGGCGGTCATCGCGCCCGATCTGCCCCGGTTTCGCCCCCGGCACCGCATGCTGCCTCCCCTTTTCATCACCACCTTTCTGCCCTATGGAATGCTCCGCCTGATGCGGAGCTCACCCAAGGCTAAGGTCCTGTTGGAGGAAAACGCACGCCATTGCAGTGCCAACGGCCCGGCGGACATGGAGGTGCTCATTCACGTGACCAAAAAGGATTTCGGTATCGTGGGCCACGTGGATTTCGTTTTTGAAGGAACCGTCTATTCCTATGGAAGCTTCGACGATAGCTCTCACCGTCTAAACGGCGCTCTCGGCGACGGCGTCCTTATGATGGCTGAAAGCAAAACGGAATATATCCGTTTTTGTCAAAGCTTCAGCGAAAAAACTCTCTTCACCTATGGACTTAAGCTCACCGAGGAGCAAAAAGCAAAGGTGCGTTTGAAACTGGACCGGATCATGATGGAGACCGAGCCCTGGCAGGCTCCCATCCGGCACAATCCGGCGGCGGGCGACTATGCCAGCACCATGACGCGTGCCTTTGGCGCTTCCTATCGCCGCTTCACCGGGGGACGCTTCAAAACCTATTTTATTCTTCGCACCAATTGTTCCTTTTTCCTTGAAGAGATCCTGGACGCCGTGGGGTTCGAGGCTCCGGGCTGGCTGGGTATTCCCACACCGGGCAGCTATTACAGCCTCCTGGAACAGTATTTTTTGGAACCCCAAACCCCGGTGGTGGCCAAGCATCTCTACGCTTGACTTCATGGGGCTCCATTGACTTTGATGGAGGAATGGCATACGATGCAGATGAAGCGGCACCATTCTCCGCCATCAAAAGGAGGCATTCCCATGAAAATTCAGGCACTCCCCCAATCGATCATCAATCCGGCACTCAAGGTCAGGGACGATATCAAATCGGATTTCGTCCTGAAGGCCCTCATCCTTGCCAATGATGGGACGGGGCCGCTGACGATTACAAAATTGACCTATGGTCTGGTGGCCTTAAACCAACTGGTCAAGGAGATCGTCTATCCTGGGGATGCCCTTACGGAAAGGCTTGAGGACGGCTATCAGCAAATCGTCTCAAACGATCCATGGATCCTGAAATCAATGCTGGGCTCCTCCATCCGCTGGCGACCCGAAGTAATGAGCAAAACCCGGGTCCTGCAGCCCGGTCAGGAGGCCGTACTTCTCAATGAATATTTCATTGCCGTCGCCGCCCAGCCCATCGATGCCGTGGAAATCCGCGTTCAGTACCAGCAAAACGGCATTGAGGCCAGCGAACGGCTCGTTCTGCCAGTGACAGACTATCACACCCGAAATGCTTACACCTTCCCCCTCAAGGGTGTGTGGCAGGTCAGCGGCAATTACGACTTTTACTTTGGCCATCGCACCCATTACGCTCTGGAATTCTCCATTGATATGGAAAAACTCAATAACGACGGCATGCTCAAATGGAAGGATGCCATGGCAAACGAGGACTTCGTCTCCTACGGCCAGCAGGTTTTTGCCATCGGTGACGGCGAGGTGGTGGATTGTTTCAACGATGCCCACTGGCGCATCCTCTTCCATGATGATTTTGCCGACAAGGAGAAAAGAAGGATGCTGAAACAAATGGAGGAGCAAGTGGGGCGCATGCCCCTTCAATACGGCAACTATGTGGTTTTAAAGCATGCTCACGGAGAATACTCCGTCTATGCCCACATGATTGAGGGCAGCGTGGCCGTGCAAAAAGGAAACCACGTGCGGCAGGGCGACGTGCTGGGGCGCGTCGGCAATGTGGGCTTTTCCACCGGTCCCCATCTGCACTTTCATTTGATGGATGGGCCGGATGTTTACAGCGCAAGAGGGCTCCCCTGTCATTTCACAAATCTAATGGACTGCCGCAGAAATCCCCTGTCCCTTATTCAGCAGGAATACACATTGGTGATGGCTAAGCCGTAAAATACTTCTGTTATAAAATATAAAGCAAAGTTTATTGAAAAAAATTTTTCTGTCCGATACAATGTGTACGTATATAAGCTCTGCCGTCGTGTGCAGTGCCATGCAGCTACAATTAGGGGGGAATACGATGAAAACGAAAATAGGCTTTCAACTCTCAAGCATAACGCCCTACCTTGACACCGAGGAACATATCAAGGATTCCTTAAGCAAAATAGCGCAAATTGGTTATAAATTCGTTCAGCTTCAGGGAGTTCCGGCCCAGATTGACAATCAATTTCTTGCCGGGGAATTGAAACGGAACGGCTTGGTCTGTGTTGCAACCCAGGAGGACTATCCTTTCGGTTTTGGCGAAAACCCCGGGGCGGCAATTGAACGGGCTGTCGCTTGCGGGTGCCAATATCTCGCTTTTGCCTTGATTCCCCGGGATGTCAATGATACGGATAAGCTAAAAGCGTTTGCTGAAAAAATGGGTGCGATTGAGGAAATGGTCAAAAAGGCCGGGCTGATTTTTTCTTTCCATCCCGTTGGAAGCGACTACCGTGAAATGGAGGGTGTTCCGGTTTTTCAGCGCCTGCTGAAGCTCATGCCGGATCTGCATTTGACATTCTGCCTTCAATCCGCCTTTGGAAGCACTACCAAGATCGAGGATGTTTTCAAGAAGTACGAGGGTAAGATGGAACTTGTCCACTTCAAGGACAACATCATACTCCCCGATGGCAGCAACCAACTCGTGCCACTGGGCGAAGGCCTGCACGATTGGAAACCCTACTATGAAATGTGTAATATGCATGCGGTAGAATATGTTTTTGCGGAACAGGAACGCTGGACGCGGGATGCCTTCGACTGCGCTCAAGCGTCCTATGACTACCTTTTGAAATTGCAGCAATAAAAGCCGTAAAAAATAGCTCTTCGGTACGCCGGAGGGCTATTTTTATATCTTTTTTCGGATCTTGCCCACGATGAGCACAAGAACGGGAACGGCAAACTCCATGGTCAGCTGAATGGGCATCAGCACGTCGCTGGAGAGATTCTCCAGTTCCTTTTTGTCCCTTGCAATGAAAAGAAACGCGCAGAGCATAAACAGCAGTATGGGGGTGATCATCTGCCGGTCCATCCGCATCTTAAACACCCGGCCAAACAGCTCCTTGGCAATGATGGCCAGCAGCGTAATCTGCATGAAGTCAATACCAATCCAGAGGGAGAGGATGAAGGCGTCAAAACGCTCGATGATTCCAAAGAAGGACAGATTCTTGACCATCATGAAAAAGGGCATGGGCATTCTGGCGGTGACGGAGGAACCCAATACGCCCACCACGGTGATCAAAAGAATAAGCGTGACTAAGCCAATGGTGAGCATGGCCCGAAGCCCATGTTTTTTCATCTGATCTTTGCCCACTATCTGCCGTCCCAGAAACATCACCAGCACCACATTGCCCCATACCCCTGCAATGGTATAGGATCCCAAAGCAGCGTCGGCCGCGTCCTGGAGAACGATGGGATAGAGGTTCTCCAGCTTCACATTGAACAGGGCAAGCGCAAAGTGCAGCGCAAAAACCACCATGATGATCCCAAAAAGAAGCTGACCCAGCCGGGCGAAGGAAACCAGGCCGCCCCGTGCGACAAAATAGACGACCGCCAGCATGATCACGCCCAGCATGAGGATGGATACGTTGGGCAGAATGGTGGAAAGCACCCGCTCCGCATAGAATCTCAGCGCAACGATCAGCTGCAGCATCACCTGAAAAAGGTATATTCCCATGACGATGCGTCCCACAGTATTGCCTAGAGCCTTACACAATATATCGGCAAGACTTCCCTGGTCCGTCTTAAAAAAACGGGCCAGAATAAAAATAAGCAGAATACCCGGAATGGACGCCGCCACCGGTACCAGCCAGGCGGCCTTGCCCGCCATGGCCGCCGCAGCCTGCGGCGCAACACGGATGGTCGGGGCCAGAACCCAAAGCAGGTACAAAATCATGGCCTGTTTCAGCGAGATCTTCTTGTTATCCTCTAACATCGCTTCACCCCTTGATCCCAAGTAAATTGAACAGATGCTCGGATACGCTGGGCTGATATACATCCTGCACATAGATGATGCCAATCAGGACGGCAAGGAGCATCAAGGCGCTGTAAACCACCTTGTCCACCGTCTTCGCATTGCCCTTTTTCATCATGGAAAAATCATAAAAGGCGCCTATCAGTGCAACGAATATAATGACCGCCAAGCTTGTCGTTGTCATGGCTTACCGCCCCTCTCCATTCGGTTCCCGGATGTTATAGGTCCGGTTTACCTTGGATTCGATTTCCACGCGGATGGGAATTGCTCCGAAGGTTTCATTCCAATCGTCTTTCATCTTCCTCCAGCGCAAGGGGTGCTGGGCCTCCAGCGCCTGTCCCGCGCCCAAAAAATCGGCCTTCAGATCCTGAGCACGGCCGATAAGCTCCTCCAGCTGTCCCTTGACCTGGTCGGATTGGAGCTTGGCCAGTTCCGATAAAAGGTCTTCAGTGAATTCGACCTGGGACTGAATTTCAGTGACATTCGTGGTGAAATGGACTTCAAAGACGATTTCCCTGAGCTCCTCACCTTCAAAGACCGGTCTGACCTTGCAGGCGGACTCCAGCAATTCGAGGGCCACCCGATTGCCGTCCTCAAGTTCAACCTCCACGATGTGTTCATTCATCCTGTTGCGCAGGATGGCAACGCCATAGGAATCGGGGGTCTCAATCGTATCCACCAGCTTATCGTCCTTGATCACTCCATAACCTTTGATGACCACCACCGGTTTCCCATCCTCTTCTTCCAGAGCGAGGATGGGCACCACCCCGGCCGTGGAAGGGTTATCCAGCATGTTAACAAGACCGAGGAGATCCACGGGTGCGCCGGTGCTGAGGGCCTCAGCACTGGTAATCAGGGCCTGCAGCTGATCGGCCAGAACCGAATCGCTTTCCTTGGTTTTATTCATCAATTCCTCGGCACTTATCCCCTCCGCCACAAAGACGTTGGAATTCAGTCTAAGCTCGTTGTTCCGTGCCAAAGCATCGATATATTTGGCAATGCCCTCCCGGGCTGCGTCCTCACCAAAGATAATAAATCCCATGTGGCCCCAAAAGATGGTATAATCCACACCAAACTGCATCTCGTTCATGCCATTGGCCACGGTGGCCGCCTCCCGGCTCATCACCACCACGTTGCCCGTGCCGCCTCCGCCTCCACCGCCTTCTCCTTTGCTCGAGGTTTCCGATTCCGTCGTGCCGCCCAGCTTATCAATGGAAGCCGTGATGCGGATATTGCCCGCATTTTCACTGCCCTGATCCAGACCCAGGGCCCGAACCATTTCAATTTCATTGATCTCCCGGCGCACAGGCAGTATTCGAGAGCTGCCGCAGCCGGTCAATACGCATCCCAGTATCAGGGTTACAGCCAGCGCTATCCAACGTTTCATGGGTCCGCCTCCTATTTTTGTTTGCGTTTATCCTGCGCGTTGAAGGCCCTTGGCCTGAACTTCTGCATCCATATGGGAAGCCGGATCATGGTATCCGGAATGATCTCCTCGCTGTTGGCCGCTACATAGGGCGAAAGGTAGGGCACGCCAAAGGACTCTACAGTACAAAGGATATAGAACAGCACCAAAACGCCGAAGAACAGCAGCATCAGCCCCCCCAGGGAAGCGAGGACCACAAAGATAAATCTCCAAAGGCGAAGGGCATTGGTAAAATCCTGGTTGGGAATGACGAAGCTTGTGATAGCGGTGGTGGCAATCACGATCACCATGGCCGGCGAAACGATCTGGGCGTCCACCGCTGCCTGACCCACAATGAGCGCACCCACAATGGATACCGTCTGCCCCATGTTCTGCGGCAGCCGAAGCCCAGCTTCCATCAGCATATCGAAGGCAAGCAGCATCAAGATCACTTCGGCAAAGGATGGAAAGGGCACCCCCATTTTGCTTTTCATGATGGATATGGCCAGTTCCGTTGGGATCATCTCCTGATGGAAGGTGGTCAGCGCGATGTAAAACGCGGGAAAAAGCAGCGTTACAAAGATGGCCAAATAGCGCAGCAGGATGATCATGCTGGCAATCCAGAAATTGTTGGCGTAATCCTCGGGGGCCCGAATGAATTGGGTCATGGTACCGGGCACGATAAAGGCCGTGGGCAGCTCATCGATGATGATGCCCACCTGCCCATCCAGAAGTTTGCCGCAGAAGTTGTCCGGCCGCTCGGTGATCATCACCTGGGGAAAGGGCAGATATTTGTGCTCCACAATGTTTTCCTCAATCACTGCCGTGGTAAGCACGCCGTCCACGTCGATGGCGGCCAGGCGCTCCCGCACCGTCTGCACCAGTTTGGGATTGGTCAGTCCTTCGATGTAACAGATAACCAGGGAGGTATGGGTGCGCTGGCCAATCTTGCCCGCCTCCAATCTGAGGTTGGGCGATTGAATCTTGCGGCGAATCTGCACCGTGTTGCTGCGAATGGATTCCACGAATCCGCTTTTGGAGCCCTTGAGCACATTTTCATCGGAGGGCTGCTCCACCGACCGGGTGGGAAAGCTTCGGGCCTCAAAGGTCAGTACCTCGTCCGTCACCTTCTCCAGAAAAAGAGCCATGGAACCGCCGAGCACATCCGTCAAAATATCGTCCATGGTGTTGCGGCGTTTAGCAAAGGTATGATACACAGCCCCCTCCATCATGGCCGTGAAAAGCTCGTGTGGATCCTTTATCTCATCGAAGACCAGCTCCTGCTGAAAAGGCTTCAGCACCGATTCGCTGAGCGCCTGATAGTTCACCAGGCCGTCTACAAAACAGATATGGGCCTTGAAACGGGGATCTCCGGAGACATTGATCTCCCGGATCACCACGTCCTGATTGTTGGCGCCCAAAATATCGATAAACGCCTGAAACGTCAGTTTCTCCTGTTCCTTTGATTTTCCAAACCAAGCCATACTAACCCTCCATTTCTCCTATTTTGAACCTACGCCGGAAATTTATACTGGTGCGAAATTGCTATTCTACAAATATTACATTGACACACATAGTACATTGCGGTATAATGCACCTGAGCGAGGTGAAATTATGGATGGCATCAGCAGCGATCTCATACGCGGCCATATTGACACCATTATTCTGCGGGTCCTGATGGATGAAGACAACTACGGCTATGAGATCATCAAAGCGATCCGCCTTTTGAGCGATGGGCAGTATGAGCTCAAGGAGCCCTCCTTGTATACCAGCCTCAAACGGCTGGAAAAACAGGGGCTCATCGAAAGCTATTGGGGCGACGAGAGCCAGGGGGGCCGGCGAAAATACTATCGGATTACGCCATCGGGAAGAATTCTTTTTGCAAAGGCTTTGGAGGAATGGCAAACAGCCCGGGCGTTAATCAGCCGCTTAATTGAAAGATGAGGTGAAGGACATGGATCCATTGCAGAAATATGTGGCACATCTATTTTCAGATTATGGAGACTCCCCGAGGATCAGGGATCTTAAGGAGGAGGTGCTCAGCAATCTTCGGGCCAAGTTGGAGGACCTGGTTGCGGAAGGGATTGATCCGGACGCAGCGCTGGCCGAGGCCAAAGCCAGCATCACATCGGTGGCCGATCTTGTGGAGGACGAGATCAAAGTGCGTATCTGGCCCTTTCGTATGGAATTGACGCAGACCCTGCTCATGTATACATTGATCGCCTGGATCGCGTCCATACCCTTGGCCGTAATGCGGACGGGCTCATTTATAGGATTCGTTCTCATCTGCCTATCCCTGGTGCTGGCCGTGCTCTATTTCATTTTCAGGAGCAGAAATGTAAGCGCTTATTCAGCCAATACTTCGACTATTCAGCTTAAGACCATGCTTCGAATTCAAAAATGGACCTGGCGGATATGGGGACTGTTTATTGCCGCAGTATTTCTCACTGTGATCGCCACCCGATTCGTCAGCAGTCTCTGGTTCGGCTATCCCATCGTCATTGATGGCCCCTATCAGGCCGCACTGCTTGCAGCCGATTTCATTCTGCCCTGCTTCACCATCATCATTCCTCTGGGGGTGCGGGCAGCGGTTCGATTTCTTTATAGATATGAGGTGAGCCCATGACCGTTCAGCAAAGAAACCGTGTGATCATTCTTTTGGCCGCGGCGGCCATTCTTTTAACCGCCATCGTCTATGCCTATATAATCCCCGCCCAGGACGCCCGTACCGAAGCTTATAATAAGGCGCAAAAGGACCCTTTGACCCATGATCTCGGCTCCATCCTGCCCTACAAAAGTGACTATATGGGGGATGCGCCCAATATCAGCCAATTGCTCTACCGCCTTCCCCTTGCCGATGTCCCCGTCAGCCTTGAACTCGATTCCGAGCATCTTTGGGTCCAGGTTCACTATGAAGCTTCCTCGTCGGACTATAAGGAAGAAAAGCTCCACCAGGCCTTGGTCTACAATGCAGCCGCCATCTTCTCATTGATCCGCAATGTCAACGGCGTGGAGTTTTCCTTCAGTGATGTTACCTATCGGGTGGCCCGCATGGACCTTATGCGCAACTGGGATATTTCCTCCGAAGAGCTTCTGGACCCGGAAACGTGGAAAAACCAGCTTCAAGATCGATTGAAACGGCCCGGATTTCTTCAAAATTGTATGGACTGTTTCGAAATCAAAGAATAAAAGGAAAGAGCCGGCTGGGCCGGCTCTTTTTTTATACCGTCATAATATAAAACTTCTCTTCACTTTGGGCATGGGTGACTTGGCCTGTGACCGAAAACCCCGCTTTTAGATAGACCTTCACCGCTCTTTGATTGAAAGCTGCCACCGACAGGCGAAACTTATCCTGCCCAAAGGCCTTGCGTCCGTACTCCATACACATGGATACAAAGAATGGACCCAGACCTTTTCCGCACAGATCGGGCCGCAATCCGAGGCCGATGTCCAGATGGTCGCTGGTGTACTCAAAATTTTCTGCGGTGGGAATCCGGCCATCCTGACCGAAGGAAAAGTGACCCGCGATCCGGCCATCGCTGTCCAGCCAAACAAAGGCCGTACCGTCCAGCGGTGCCCTTCTTTGCGGCGCGTTGTAGACGGCATAGATCCCATCGTACCGCCACCGGGCTATGACCTTCGCATGTTTCTGCAGCATGGGCACGATGGGCACGCGCACCTCCTACTGCGGCGCCAGCAGCATAACCATGAGAGAATTCATGTAGGCATCCACAAATTCATGAATATTGCCGCCGCCACCCACAGGGAACAACACTTTAAATCGATCCGACATCTGGGCTTCCAGCAAACCGCCCATCATGCCGAAGGCCGCCGATGGGATGAGGCTGCACATGGCCGCAAGATAGCGGTGGAACAGTATTGCAGGATTCTCAATGCCCGTTTCTTCCCGGATCATCCTCATGCAAAAGATAGGGGTGGGACCGTCGATGGCATCCCACAGCATGTTCACTGAAAGTTCATCCTGCTTGCCCAAGATGGAGTACAAAAACCTTGCCACACCAGGACTTGCGATCAGGTAATCCATAAAATTTTTCAACAGTGCTTCCAGTTTCTCCCGGGGAGAAACGTCCAGCTTATCCGCCTCCGCCGTCATGCTGACCAGGGAATCCATGATATAGGCCTGAATATCCTTGACCAGATTTTCTTTGTTCCTATAATAGTAGTTCACTGCGGAAATGTTCATGTTGGCCTCCTGGGCCAACTGGCGAATCGTCACATTTCCGGTCTTCTCAAAGAGCTCCAATGCCTTTTGAAAAAGCAGCCTGCGCTTTTCTTCATAACCATCCATTGCAAACCTACCCTTTTTATTTTACTTAAACAGATCGACAAGCCGTCCCCAAAAGCTGGTGGGCGCCTTCTCCTCTTCCTCCGGTTCCACCTGTGCTTCAGCCTTTTGAATGCTCCCGGTGCGCATCACAAACTGTACGCTGGACACCCTGCCTCGCTCATCCACAAAGGATACGGGCTTTACGTCGTTCCCACCGTTCAACAGCTCATCCACGGTTTGTGTGCCCTCATCCACTCCGTCCTTCATTTCCTTTTGGCCGTCGATCAGCTTTTGGACTTCATCCGGCAAGGATGCTGCACCGCTGTTTAAACTGGCCAGGCCGTCTCGGAGCGTGCCGAGCGCACTGTAGACCTTCTCATTGCCCTTTCGCATTCGGTCAAAGCCATCCAGCAGGGCGGGCGCACCCTGGGCCAACTGGTCCATGCCGCTGGCAAACTCCTGATATTGACCGGCCGCCTGCCCGACTCCACCGGTATACTCTCCAAGACCGCTGTTGAGATCGCTGAGCCCGGATTGGGCGCTACCAAGAGCACCATTCTGATCCAGAATGATTTGGGCAAGCTGCCCAAGCTGTGCCTCACCGGGATCGGCGCTGCCCGCAAGACCAGCCAGTTGCTGAATCTGGGCAAGCTGTGCCTCGTCGAGAGAGGCTTGAGACAAACCATCGGCCAGGTCCCGATAGCCGCCGAGCAACGTATCACCTTGATCTGAAAGGGCTTTCAGTCCATCGTTAACAGCCTGGGAACCGTTATTCATCTTTTGAATATTGGCGATGAAATCAACGAGCCTCTGGCGAAAATCATTCTGGCCCTGTTTCAGGCCGGACGTTCCGCTTTCCAACCGGTCCAAACCGCTCTTGGCCTCACTGATGCCGCCCGCCAGTTGACTCAAGCCGTCCCGAAGCTGACTGGTGCCGGAGATCATCTCCTCCAAACCGCCGGAGAGGTCATTGAAGTTTTTCACCAGCTCGTCGCTGTCAAAAGAGGCGGCCATATCGGAAGAAATAGCGGTGATTTGCATGGCATCCATTTCAAAGTCATGGGCATCCATGGTGATGTCAAAGCTTCCAGAACCGCCGGCCAACACGGCATAGGAAAGCGTTTGAGTGCCGCCTGCAATGGCGGAGGTGGCGCCGGGAGCGTCCACCGCCGAGACCCGGTCCAGCTTCAGCGGTACGGAAAGCTGCACCATAAAGGACTTGAAGTATTCCCCCGCATCCTCCCGCGGGATCACTTCCAAATGAATACCCACCTTGCCACTGGCGCCGGCCAGTTCCTCCGCAGATAGGCTCTCCCCATCTAAAGTATAGGCGATTTTTACCTCCCAAGGCAAGACCTTATTGGGAAGGCTTCCTTGATAATAGAATCGGTCCTGTCCCTGGGACAAGTCCCAGATAACTGTGCCATCCTCCACCACGGGCTGAGTACCGTCGCTGAGATTCTTGATCTCACCATAGGTACCATAATCCACATATTTCCCTGGGTTCTTGGCTTCAAAGGCCTGAACGGCATTGATTTGATCCACAGACCCATCGTTTTTTAAGTTAACATAAATCGTTTCATCCTTGGTCACGGCATCCTCGCCGGCGGCCTGAACCGTGCCCGTCAAAACGAAACCCATCAACAGCGCCGACAGCGTCGCCGTCCACTTCATCCATTTTTTCATCCCACATGCTCCTTCCCGGCCTTGATCCGGCTTTTCTTTCCTCGAAAAGTGGTCTTCATCACCACTTTATCCAGCAGCACCAACAGCTGAGGCAATAAGATGAGTACAAACAGTCCACTTAAAAAGGCTCCTCTGCCCAATAGCCAGCCCATTTGGGATACGCCCTGCACCTGGGAAACCGTACCCACCAGGACGCCGGCAATGGTTAAGATGAGACAGGAGGTGAAAATGGAAGGCCCGGCCTGTCTCATGGCCTCCACCATGGCCTCCTTCTTGCTCAGCCGTTTCCGATGATCCAGATAATGATCGGTGAGCAGGATGGCGTAATCGATGGTCGCTCCCAACTGAATGGCGCTCACGATGAGATAGCCGATGAAATTCATAGGATCGCCCATGAAGTAAGGAACGGACATGTTCACCCAGATGGACAGCTCAATAACAAAGACCAGGATGATGGGCAGAGACAGAGACCGGAAGGCCAAAAGCAGGATCAGCAGAACCGCACCGATGGACACATAGGTAACGGTCACATAGTCCTTATCCACCACCGTCTTGATGTCCGAGACGCTCATGGATGAGCCGAGGACCAGCCCTTCATCGCCATAGATCTCGCTCACCTTTGCATCAATGGCATCCACCGCAGCAAAGGCTTCCGTCGACTCCTCCGCCGTATTCAAAACAACCACCATACGGCTATAGTTTTCCGATTCAAACTGCTCCACCGCCGCGCTGGGCAGCATCTCCTGGGGCAGAGCGGGATCGGCCACCTTGACCAAAGCCTGCACCTCCCGCACGCCGGGTATGCTCTCAAGGGCGTCTGCCAAAGCCGCCTGTTTGGCCACATTTCCCTTGGGCACCAGCACCATCATCGGATTGTAGGCCCCAAAAGTTTCCTCAATCCTGATCTTGTCCTCCGCCGATGGGCTGCCCGGATTGGCGGCCACGGCTTCCTGGCCATACTGGAAGCTGTTGGAGGTTTGGGCTAAGAACACGGGCACCACCAGCAACAGCATAATGACGGCTCCGTAGCGCAGCTTCACCGTCCACTTTCCCCAGCCGCCAAAGGGCGGCAGGAGATTGCGGTGCTGGGTCCTGAGGATGAGCTTATCAAAATAAAGGGCCAGCACCGGCAGCAACAGGAATACGCTGATCAAACTGAGGACGATGCCCTTGGCCAGAATGAGACCGAGATCGGCACCGAGTTCATAACGCATAAACAGGAAAGCGGCAAATCCAGCCACCGTCGTCAGCGCACTGGACGTCACCGAACGTACCGAACCCACGATGGCCCGTTTCATGGCCTCCTCCACATCGATGCCCGTCTTTCGCTCCCGCGTGAAGCGGTGAAGCAGGAAGATGGCATAGTCCATGGAAATAGCAAACTGCAGCAGCGCCGCCGTGGAATTGGTGAGAAAGGATATGTTGCTGAAAAAGCAGTTGGTGCCCAGATTGATCACCACCGATATGCCAATGGTCATCAAAAAGATTACCGGCTCAAACCAGGAATGGGTGGCGAAGATGAGCACGACAAGAATAAGCGGTATCACCGCCAAGGTAAGCATCAGCGTTTGAGAATCGGAGGTTTGCAGCATCACCTTGTTAATGACGGAGGAACCCGCTATGGCCGCATCCTCGCCCACGATGGTTCGGATCTCATCCAAAGCCTGATAGGTCCTGCTGCTGTAATCGTCCTCTTCAAATTCCAGCACAAGAAAGGCGGTTTTATCCTTATAATAATTTTCCACGGTGGATGGATCAAGGTACTCGAGCGGCTGATGGATGTCCACCAGATCATCCAGCCACATCACGCTTTTCACACCATCAACCTGCTGAATGGTCTTCTTCAGCTGCAGCACATCGACGATCTCCACATTGGAGAGCATCACCTGTGCCGAACCGGCAAGACCGAATTCATGCTCCACAATCTCCATGTTCCTCTTGGTTGCCGTGTCCTCCGGCAAATACAAGGACATGTCATAATTGACCTGGACCAGCGGCATTAAAAGCGCGCCGATGACTGCCAATACCACGAACACGATAAGAATAAGCTTCTTATGCCCCACAATAAACGAAGCTAATCGTTCCACAGCATCACATCCCAACACATTTTTAAAACATTTGTTTTAATCCTCAGTTTTATCCTATTCTATCCCAACTCAAATGTCAATATGAATTCCTGACCGGCAAATTGAAGAAAAAGTGATGCTTAAGCATTATTTTTTCCAATTCCCTCTTGAAATTTCCAATTCAATTGATTATAATGATCCCAACAGACGAAAACGTCTCCTTTTCTCAAAACGACTTTCTTAACAGCCTTATCTTTTTTTCTATCACTCTTTATTTTTCCTGATTTTTCAGGGCATCGTTTATTTTTTATTGTTGTTTGAAATGGATATTGTTGTAACGTAAAGATTAAGAATTACTGGCCGATTTGAACGAAAAATGTGAATACGATTTCTTTTTCATACCGCCTTGTCGGAGGCCTTATTTTGTTATAGCTTTTTTGCTATATATCATCATTATTTTGAGGAGGATCGATCATGAAAGGAAAGCTTAGAAAAATACTTTGCCTCATCTTTGCTATCGCACTACTGGGCAGCCTTATGGCCGGCTGCGGCGGCGATTCCAAAGAAACGCCTGCACCTTCCGCCAGTGCTGACGCACCCAAGGATTCTGCAACCACCGATGACGGCAAAGAAGATGACAAGGATGCTTCCGGTGCAGCGGGCGGCCTTGAAAACGGCATCACCCCCCGGGAAGAGACTTTGTACATGGGCGGTCTCATGTGGGGCCCGCCAGCCAACTTCAACCCCATGTCCAGTACGGGTGTTTTCCCCACCAACAGCGGTGACGGCAGCAAGATTTTGATTTATGAGCCGCTGTTCATGTACAACCTGATGGCTACCGATAATGGTACCAATGGTCTTGAGCCTCTTCTGGGAACTGAATTCTCCTGGGAGGGCAACGATCTTATCGTTAAGCTGAACCCCGCCGCCAAGTTTAGTGACGGCGAGGCTTTCACGGCGGAGGACGCCGCTTTCTCCTTCCAGCTTGGTTCCGATTACAGCATTCCTTGGTCCTCGGCTGCTGATATCTTTGATAAGGTTGAAGCAAAGGATGACCATACCCTGGTGCTGACCATGATCGAAGGCGGCAACAAGCTGATGGCCATTCGCCAGCTGGGCCGTGTTCCCATGATGCCCAAACATATCTGGGAGCCCCTGACGCAGGAAATGGAAGAGGCCGAAATCCGTGCCTACGAGAACTTTGATCCCATCGGCACCGGTCCCTATACCGTACTGTATTATGATGATACCCGCATCGTTTGCCTGCGTAACGATGAATACTGGGGCCAGGATGCTTCCATGTTTGGCAAGCTGCCCGCTCCCAAGTACATCACCGTTCTTCGCTGGAACGACAACGCCGGCATCAACACCGCCTTTGCCAATGGCGAACTGGACATCACCGAATCCTTCCTGCCCCAGGTCTGGCAGCTGTGGGAGGACGGCGCGCCCGTCAAGACCTATCTCAACGACTCCCCCTACCATGTACCCGCCGTGCTGGTTACCCTGGTTTTCAATCTTGAAAAGCCCGGCCTGAACAACCCCGATGTACGGCGCGCCATCGCTTATGCCATCAATTATCCTCGGATCAGTGAATTGGCCATGAGCGGTTATTCCCAGGATATCGTGCCCTCCTTGATGCTGCCCCAGGAGATGGAGCAGTGGCTGAATGAGGACGAGGAGATGAAATCTCTCCGCTGGACCTATGATAAGGAAAAGGCCGTTGAAATTCTGGATGGACTGGGCGCCGAACCCGGTGCCGACGGCGTCCGCGTACTGCCCGACGGTACCCGTCTTGGCTTCTGGAAACTGGAATGCCCGAAGGGATTCTCCGACTGGACCGCCGCTCTTGAAATCGTGGCCCAGAATTTGAAGGAAGTCGGCTTTGATGTGGGGTCCGAGCTGCCCGAGTCCGCTCAGGTGACCAATCATAAACAGATGGGCGAGTTCGACATGATCATGGACCGTCCCGCCTTCTATGTTGATCCCTCTCAGCCGTGGGCCCGCTGCCAGTACATCATGGACATCTCCGGTGTGCCGGCTATCGGTGAGCAGGCTTTCACCAACCCCAACCGTTACAGCAACGATCGTGCCACCGAAATCATCAAGGAACTGTCCGTCACGGAGGACAATGCCAAGATGAAGGAGCTCTATACCGAACTGGATAAGCTCTATCTCAAGGATATTCCTCAGATCACGCTCATGTACCGGCCCTATCGTTTCTACACGGTGTATGAAGGAACCTGGACCAATTGGCCCACCGAGGACAACGATCCCGATATTCCGCCCTTCACCGGTTTTGATGGTGCTGCTGTGAGAGCGCTTTATACCATCGAACTGAAAAAGTAGTTCCCTTTCATTCTATAAGTGGACCCGCTTCGGCGGGTCCATTTTTTGTATCCCGCCTTTCACAGCTTCTAAAAATTGTCAAGTGTTTTACTATGAAAATCGTTTAAAAAGTAAATAATTTGTGAACTTTATTGGTTTCGGTGTTCATGATATAGTTTATAATTATTTTATGAGTCTATTATATTTAAAATATTGTTATAAATTATAAATCGATATGGGGAATCTTAATTTTAAATTACAAAATGCAAATTTGCTTGTATTCTTGTCTCGCATGTATTAAAATCTCATTTGTAAATGATCACGCAAATTCGTGACCATGGGTACTTTAAAAAATAAATAGAGTCTTTCCCGTGTTCATGAAGTGATTGTTGAAAGCCATGGCAATTGGGCCATTGCTATAAACAATTCAAAAGGAGGATCTACATGAAAGGTAACCTGAAAAAACTGCTGTGCCTGGTTTTCGCAGTAGCTCTGTTGGGTAGCCTGCTCGCCGGTTGCGGCGGCGGTTCCGAAGGAACTCCCGCTCCTGGTGATGCCAGTGCTCCCAAGGATTCTGCTGCTGCGGATAACAAGGATGACGGCAAAGACAACGACGCTAATGCTGGTCTGACGAATGGCACGACCCCTCGTGAGGAGACCCTGTATGTGGGCGGTTTGTTGTGGGCTCCCCCCACCAACTTCAACCCCATCTCCGGTACCTCCGTGTTCCCCATGAGTGGTGCTGGTGGCGACCGTACGTTCGTGTATGAGACGCTGTTCATGTACAACATGATGAACCCCGAGGGTGGCGCTGCCAGCCTGGAGCCCTACCTGGGCACCGAGTTCAACTTCGATGGTGATGTTCTCACCGTGAAGCTCAACGAGAACGCTAAGTTCAGCGATGGCGAGCCCTTCACCTCTGCGGATGTTGTGTACACCTTTGAGATGGGCAAAACCTACTCCATCTGGTGGTCCGACGCTTGGCAGATCTTCGAGAGCATCACGGCTGTGGACGACTACACCGTTGAGTTCAAGTTGATCGAAGGCGGCAACAAGAACATGGCTCTTCGCCAGATCAGCCGTGTGTCCATGCTGCCCAAGCACATCTGGGAAGCCAAGGCTGCCGAGATGGAAGAGGCTGAGCTGCGTCAGTGGGAGAACTTTGATCCCATCGGCACCGGCCCCTACAAGATCATGTACTACGATGACACCCGCGTGGTTTGCGTCCGTGACGACAACTACTGGGGCCAGGACGAGTCCATGTTTGGTGCTCTTCCCGCTCCTAAGTATGTCACCCATATCCTCTACAAGGATAACGCTGGTGCCAACACCGCTTTCCAGAACGACGAAATCGACATCACCGAGTGCTTCATTCCCCAGGTTTGGGAGATGTGGGAGGATGGTTCCCCCATCCGCTGCTACCTGAACGAGCTCCCCTATCACATTCCTGGCACCATCCCCATGCTGTTCATCAACATGGAGAAGCCCGGTCTGAACAATGCTGATGTGCGTCGTGCTATCGCCTACGCCATCAACTACCCCAAGGTTATCGAGCTTGCGATGAGCGGTTACTCCGAGGACATCGTTCCCTCTTTGCTGCTTCCTCAGGAGCAGGATAAGTGGCTGAACGTGGACGAGGAGCTTGAATCCCTCCGCTGGACCTACGACGAAGCCAAGGCCAACGAGATCCTCGATGGTCTGGGCGCTGAGAAGGGTTCCGACGGTATCCGCGTGCTTCCCGATGGCACCCGTTTGGGTCCCTGGAAGCTGGAGTGCCCGAAGTCCTTCTCTGACTGGACTGCTTCCCTTGAGATCGTTGCTCAGAGCCTGAAGGCTGTGGGTATCGATGCTGGCGCTGAGCTGCCTGAGCAGGCTGTGTGGCTGAACCATTCGCAGACTGGTGAGTTTGATATCATCATGCAGCGTCCTGGTTCCTACATGGATCCCTCTCAGCCGTGGGCTCGCTGCAAGTTCATCATGGACGGCAGCAGCACCCCCGCTGTGGGCGAGCAGGCTTTTGAGAACTTCAACCGTTACAAGGACGACCGCGCTAGCGAGATCATCGCTGAGATGTCCGCTACCGAGGACGAGGCCAAGTTGAAGGAACTGTACACCGAGCTGGATAAGATCTACCTCCGTGACATTCCGATCATCCCCCTCATGTATCGTCCGCTGCGCTTCTACACCATCAACGAGACCGTGTGGACCGGCTGGCCGACCGAGGATAACAATCCTGAAAACGTGCCTCCGATGACCGGCTTCGAGTGTGCTGGTGTGAAGATGCTCTTCATGATTGAGAACGTGAAGTAAGCAACACAAACAAAAACAAGTCCGCATTTGCGGGCTTGTTTTTTTCTACAAATTTAAAATTGACACCCTATCTTTCAGCCTTTATACTGGTTTTATCTTTGTAAAATTGAGGTGATCTCTGTCCAATGGCAAAAGTAAAGATTATTGCGGATAGTACCTGTGATCTTAGCGATGATTTAGTAAAGGCTTTTGATATTTCCATTCTTCCCCTCTATGTAAATATTGGCGGACGGGACTATAAGGATCGAACGGAAATCGATCAGGACAAACTCTTTGAACTGGTGAGCGAATATAAGGTTCTTCCCAAAACCGCCTCCATCTCCTATCTGGATTTCGAGGAACATTTGGCGCCCTGGTATGAGGAGGGCTACGATGTCATTTTCATCTGTATCTCCTCCGATCTGTCCGCCACCTATCAGAACGCCTGCACCTATGTGAGCGGCAAGGGCTGGGACCGTGCCTACGTGGTGGATTCCAAAAATCTCTCCACGGGTGTGGGCCATGTCGTGCTCAAAGCCGCGGAGCTGGCGCAGGCGGGTATGAGCGGTGCCGAGGTGGTGGAAGCTCTAAAGGCGTTCATCCCCCGGGTCAACAGCAGCTTTGTTATCGACACCATGGAATATCTGCATAAGGGCGGCCGCTGTTCCACGGTGCAGGCCGTGGCGGGATCGGTGCTCAAACTGCATCCCCAGATCGATGTGGTGAACGGAAAAATGACGGTAGCCGATAAGATCAAGGGCAAACGCAGGCGCTGTCTGGATACCTATTATCGCAACAAAGTGACGCCCTTGCTGGACCGCATCGACCCCCACCGCATCTTCGTAACCCACACCGCCAGCGATGGGGACGCCGAATATTTTGCGGAACGTCTCAAGGCGGATAAGCGTTTTGAAAACGTCCATATCACCCGTGCAGGATCGGTTATCTCCAGCCATTGCGGACCAGGCACCATCGGCATCCTGTTTATTACCAACGACTAATGCTGAAAAACCTCTCCAATGGAGAGGTTTTTTAATTCATCAACAATAAAACGTTTACTTATTTGAAGGATAGTGCTATGATGTTTGTAGCCAAAATAAAATGTTTGAGGAGGTCATGTACCATGGAAACCATGCAAGGCCTGGTTGCCTATCCCAATGGTGATATTCAGCTCGAGACCGTTTCTGTGCCTAAAATCGGCGAAAATCCTTATGCGCCCCACGATGTTCTTTGCGAGGTGGAATACTGCGGCATCTGCGGCAGCGATATTCATCGGTGGAAATCGGATAAAACGGGTGTGAAAACGTCTCCTCATAAAGTAGTTGTGGGCCATGAAATCGTCAGCGTTGTCAAAGCCGTCGGCAAGGAGGTCACCACGGTAAAACCCGGAGACCGTGTTGTCCATGAGATTGTTACCTTCTACTGTGGGCGCTGTCCCGCCTGCCTTGAAGGCCGGTTCAATATCTGCAACACCATTCCCCCAATGGAGGGCCGCGCCCACTTCGTGACTGGCGGCGGTTTTGCCAAATATACCGTCTGGCCGGAATGGCAGCTCCACAAGCTTCCCGATTCCATCGATCCCAAATCCGCCGTTTTGATGGAGCCCACTGCCGGTTCCATTCACAGTGTCATTACCCGTATGGGCATCAAGGCCGGTGAGTCGGTGGCCATCCTGGGTCCCGGTGCCCGCGGTCTTTTGATGATGCAGGTATGCAAAGCCATCGGCGCTGGTCCCATCATCATGACCGGTTTGGAGCGGGATGTCCCCACCCGCCTTGCCATGGCCAAAAAACTGGGCTGCGATTACGTGATCAACGGTGAGAAGGAAGACGTTCGCCAGCGCATTGCGGAGATTACCGGCGGCATCGGTGTGGATGCGGTGCTGGAGAACACCGGATCGGTGGAGCCCATCGACGAGTCCTTGGACATTGTGCGCAAGGGCGGTAAGGTTCTCTGGGCCGGCGGCGGCATTCGCGGCGGCATCGTTGCGCCGGTGGACACCTACAAGATCATTGTCAAGGAAATCGATGTTCACGGCGAAATCTCCCAGGTGCCCTACGATTGGAAAACAGCCATCCATCTGGTGGAAACGGGTGCGGTCAAACTGGATGAACTGGTCACCCACACCTTCCCGCTGAAGGATTGGGAGCAGGGCTTCGATCTTGCCGCAACCAGTCCAGAATGTCTCCGCGTCGCCATTCAGCTTTGAGGTGCGTTATGGGAACCATTGAACAAATTTTAGATCCCATGCCCATACCTCGGATGGTCAAGGTGAAGCAAACCTTTGAACGTCCCAGGATAGAGAACGTGGCCAAAACCCTCGAATCCAGAATCAAGGCCCATCCCGCCCTGACCGCTATCTGGCCGGGCATGTCCATCGCCGTGGGTGTAGGCAGCCGCGGCATCACGGATCTCCCCCTGCTGGTCAGGACAACGGTGGATGCCTTGAAAGCGGCCGGCGCCATTCCCTTTATCATTCCAGCTATGGGCAGCCACGGCGGGGCAACGGCGGAGGGACAGATTGCCATGCTGGCAGGCCTGGGTGTATCAGAAAAGACCATGGGCGTTCCCGTGCGTGCCACCATGGATACCGTATGTCTGGGCGAATCGGCCAACGGGCTGCCCGTGTATTTTGATGCCCTGGCTCACGAGGCCGACGGTATAGTGATCATCAACCGAATCAAACCCCATGTGGCTTTCCGAGGTCAATTTGAAAGCGGCCTCATGAAGATGATCACCATAGGGCTGGGCAAGCAGAAGGGAGCTGCCATGTGCCATGAGCTTGGCTTTGGCAAAATGGCGGAAAACATCCCCGCTATCGGCCGGGTCTCCCTGTCCAAGGAGAACGTCCTTTTTGCGGTAGGCACCTTGGAGAATCCCTATCACGAGATCTGTGAGATCACCGTGCTGGGCAAAAATGAGATCGAACGCGAGGAACCAGGACTGCTGGAGCGGGCTAAAACTCTGCTGCCCCGCATCTATTTTGATGAACTTGATGTTCTCATCATTGATGAGATTGGCAAGAACATCAGCGGAACCGGTATGGACACCAACGTGGTGGGACGTTATCACACGCCCTACTGTTATGGCGGGCCCACCATCACCAAGATGGCCGTGCTGGATCTGACCGATGTGTCCCATGGGAATGGCACAGGTATTGGCATCGTGGACTTCACCACGAAGCGGGTTCAGGATAAGTTTATTCCTGACCAGGCCTACGCCAACTGTCTGACCTCCACGGTGGTGCAGAGCGCCAAGATGCCCATGGTGCTGGGCAGTGACCGATTGGCCATTCAGGCCGCTGTCAAGACATCCAATGTGCTCGATAAACGAAAGGTCCGCATGATGCATCTAAGAAATACCCTGGATATGGAGCTCGTCGAAGTCTCGGAAAATCTGCTTCCAGAGGTCAGAAATCATCCCATGATGGAAGCGGTTTCAGATCCGTATTCATGGCGTTTCGATGAAACGGGTGTTCTGCTGGATACTCTTATTTGAGAATGGCGCAGGGCCTTGCGGAAATTAAAAAAGCGAACCTATCTGGTTCGCTTTTTAGCTTATTTCGTTGGGAATGTGGTGGCGGGGTCCTGGGAAGCGTCCCCTTTCCAGACCTCGAAATGCAGGTGCGGGCCCTCTTCCGATTCAATCATGGCGCTGGTTCCTACGGCGCCGATCTGCTGGCCTTTTTCCACCTTGTCCCCCACCTTCACAGTGTTGGTGGCGGCAAGGCAGGCGTAGACCGTTCTTACATCATTGCCGTGATCAATGATCACCACGTTGCCGTAGAAACCATCTTCCTTGACGTCGGTCACTTCACCGGCAAGAGCTGCGCACACCTTGGTGCCCTCCTCCGCTTTGATATCCAGACCTTGGTGGGTGGTCCACTGGTCCAACGTTTTCGAATATCTTAGCTGGTCCTTGGAGTAGGTTTGTCCAAATTCGCCCTCCACAGGTTTTGAAAGCTGCAGCTCATTGACGGGCTTAGCTGTCTCCGTGGGCTGAGGCGCAGCTGTGGGTTCGGGCGTCGCCTTGAGATCCTCCACCGCTTGATTGCGTTCCTGCTCTGCATCAGCGATGCTTTGGTTCAAATCGGGCAGGTATTCCACCTGCTGACTGCCTTCCGAGGGCGCGGGCGTCGCCTGGGCCTGCTGCTTGTCGCCCTGAAGGCCGGTTGCCACCAAGGCGGTAGCGCCCGCAAGGGCGAGGCAGGCAAAGACAAAGACGTATACGCCCTTTCCCTTCATAAAATCCTTGAAGCTCTTTTTCTGCCCATCCTGGCCGCGATTGGAACCGTTCCTATATCTGTTGCTCATTAAAAATATCACCTCCTAGGTGATATTTTGACCGTTTGCTTTTATTTCATACTTGAGCCCATCAATTTAGCTGGCTGATCTCCGCTCCCCCGTAATAATGGGTTAAAATGGCCCTATAATCCTGGCCGTTCTGCGCCATGCTGTTGGCACCCGTCTGGCTCATGCCCACGCCGTGGCCGTAACCAATACAATGAATCTTTACCGCTCCATCGGTAAAGCTCAGATCAAACTGGGCCGAGGGCAAATCAAACACCGTGCGAAAATCCGTCCCCTTCACCGCAACGCCGCCCACCTCGATGGTATCCACCCGGCCGCCTTCCGTGTAAGACAGAATCTTCACCTGGCTCGATAGTTTTCCAGCGCTGAGCTTGGCTTTGCCGTAGCTTTTCTTGAAGGTGCTGATAAATTTCTCGTTGGTGAAGGTGAGTGTCCGGTCGTAGTTTTGAGATTTTTCTTCGCCGGTGCTGGACACGCTTTTGAGATAGGGATAGGATGCGCCGAAGACCGCCTGGGCATCCTCCGTCTTTCCGCCACTCACGGCGTGATAGAAGACCTGGATGGGCCTGCCATCGTAGGTCAGAATCTGTCCCTCCGTGGAAAAAACTGCCTCGTGAATCTTGGCAGCGTAGGTTTCATAGGCTCCGCCCCAATCCTTTTTGAGGTTATCCGCCGTCTTATAATCCTGGCAATGGCCAAATTCGGTGCATACGTCCGCGCCAGGATGCTTGACACAGCCATCGCCCCCCTGGGCGGTGGATTTCTTGACGGCCAGGGTTCTCGCCGCCACAGCTTGGGCTTTGAGGGCTTCCAGTTCATAGGAAGCGGGCATCTCTGCCGATACCACGCCGCACACATAATCGTCGAGCCCCATCTCCACAATCGAACCACTGTTGTGATCATAAACCTTGATCGTTTCCGGCACAGCACCTTGAGCTTTCATAGGCGCTGCGCTGTTCTCCACCTGAATGCCCGGTGTGACGCTGGGTTTGTCCACGCTCTGGCCTGCCCCGAGAAGCATGGGAAAACCCACCAAAAGCATAAGAAGGCCTGCCGCGCCTCCCACGGTCCAAGCCATTCTCTTTTTCTGCCTGCGACGCCGTCTCGTCATTTTCGCACATCCCATCCCAGTCTTTTTATTAGACTATGCGGGAATGGTCCGGCTTCATGCGTCCCGACGCTCAATGGATGCGCCCAGACTGCGCAGTTTCTCCTCCAGCCGGTCGTAGCCCCGGTCGATATGTTCAAGGCCCATGATCTGGGTAACGCCCTTTGCAGCCAGACCCGCAAGAATGAGGGCTGCACCCGCTCGAAGATCGGGGGCCTCCACCTTCGTCCCCTGAAGCTGGGACACGCCCTTTACGACGGCGCTCCTGTCATCGATCAGTATATCGGCGCCCATCCGCTTCAGCTCGCCAACATGAAGGAATCGATTCTCAAAGACCGTCTCGGTGATCACGCTGGTACCATCCCCGAGGCAGCATAGCGCCATCATCTGGGGCTGCATATCCGTGGGAAACCCAGGATACGGCAGGGATTTGATGTCCACCGAATGGATCTTTGGACTGCCCTTGATTCGAAGGGACTTGGGATATTCGGTGATGGTGGCGCCCGCCTCCCGAAGCTTGGCTAAGACAGGCCTCAGATGGGCGCAGCGAACGTTCTGGAGAAGCACATTGCCGCCGGTCATGGCCGCGCCCACCATGAAGGTACCCGCTTCCACTCGATCGGGAATGGGCGTATATTCCACGCCCGAAAGCTGACGCGCCCCTTCGATGATCAAAAAGTCGCTTCCCAGGCCTTTGATCTTGGCGCCCATGGCCATCAGCATCTCTCCCAGATCCATGATTTCCGGCTCCTTCGCGGCATTCTCCAGGATGGTGGTGCCTTTGGCCAGGCATGCTGCCATGAGCAGATTTTCCGTGGCGCCCACACTGGGGAAGTCCAGATAGATCCTGGCGCCGGTGAGCCGGGGTGCCGTGGCGGTTACGTATCCGTTGCCCAGCGTGATCTCCGCACCCAGGGCGCGAAATCCCTTGAGATGCAGATCCACCGGGCGAACGCCAATGTTGCATCCCCCGGGCAGCGGCAGCCGGGCTTTGCCAAATCTGGCCAGCAGCGGGCCCATCACCAGGACCGATGCTCGTAGACGCCGCATGGCTTCATAGGGCGCTTCCTCCGTTACCAGACCTTCACACCGGGCGGTAAGGGTATCATATTTCATATGGGTCTGGCTTCCAAGATGATTCAGTACCTCCACCATGGCCTGAACATCGGACAATCGGGGCATCTTATGTATGGTGCAGGTTTCCCCGGTCAGAAGCGTCGCCGCCATGATGGGCAGCACCGCGTTTTTCGCGGAACTGACGACGACTTTACCTTCCAGGGGCACACTTTTTTCGATCCAAATGGATTGCATCCGCGCTGATCCTTTCCATAAAAAATACCAAGTTTTTGAGGTTCTCAAGGTTCTTGGTTCAAAAACATCTTCCCCGAAAGCGATCCTCCATATACGCGAAAAAGGTTCCTTGATTCGTCATTTATTGGCTGGAAATCTTCCATATATTAAAATTGTCCAAATTCACAAAAAGTTCATTTTTTGGCTATAATGAGTTCAAATTGTCCCCTTATTCTATACATCGTAAGGATTCAATTGATTTGAATCCCCTGCAACCTCCCTTTCATATACTCTTACAGCCGGATGAATCATTATCATCCGGTCCTTTTTTTGTCCTCAAGAAAAAGTTTTCTTAGCTTTTTTGAAATTTTTTGTTTTTTTGTCCCATTTGTGCCTTTTGTTTGATTGCGTCCATAGAAAACCCGTGCTAGACTGGGTAACGTATGTGAAAAGGAGGCCATTTCATGTCGCCCTATAAGAAAGCCATACCCATTTTTGTAGGCATGACCTTTCTGTATTTTATCTCCATGTATGCCTACGTGCCCATTTTGTCACCCTATGCCCAGAACTTGGGCGCAACCCTGTCCATGATCGGCGTTATCACCGGCGCTTATGGTCTGATTCAGGTGTTCCTGCGGATTCCTCTTGGCATCGCGTCGGACAAGATGCGCCGGCGCAAAGTCTTCGTGATGGCCGGCATGGCCATGAATATCGTGGCGGCTCTGGTGATGCTCTTTGCGGACAGTCCCGTTTGGGTCCTGCTTTGCCGCATGTGCTCCGGAGCGGCGGCCGTCGCCTGGGTCCATATCTCGGTGCTGTTCACCAGCTACTTCCCGGCCCATAAATCGGCCCAGGCCATCAGCATTCTAAACGCCATCAGCTACAGCGGCAACATGTGCGGGACGCTCTTAGGCGGCGCCATCGGCAACAGCTTCGGCGTACAGGCGGCGTTTATCACGTCCATCATCGCCGGCGCCGTCTCGCTCGTAATTTCCTTCTTCATCAAGGAAAACCGGCCGCCGGTAGCGCAGGAGCCCATCACCGTCAAAAAGCTGCTCCTCATGGGAAAGGAGAAGAACCTTCTTATCGTATCCATCCTTGCGGTGCTCATTCAGCTTATCGCCTTTGGCACCACCTTCGGCTTTGTGCCCATCCAGGCGGACGCTCTCGGAGCCACCTCCATGCAGCAGAGCATCCTCACGGCCATGGCATCCCTGTCCGCGTTCTGTTCTTCCTTCCTGGTGGGGATCGTGTTCACCAAATATATTGGAAAATATCTGACCATCATCATCGGCTTTGTGCTGGCGTTCATTACCACCGCGGCCTTCCCCTATATGACCAGCATTATGGGACTTTATGTGGTCCAGTTCATCGGCGGTTTTGCAAAGGGTATGATTTTCCCCACGCTCATGTCCTTGTCCATCGAATCAGTGGCACCGGAAAAGCGCAGTACCGCCATGGGCTTCTTCCAGGCCATCTATGGCGTGGGGATGTTCCTGGGCCCCACGCTGACCGGCTTCATCTCCGATCTCATCGGTATGACCGGCGGTTTCTGGGTGATCGGTTCCATGGGTATTATCGGCGCCATCATCACCGCCTTCTATGCCCGCATGAACAAGAATCAGCCTGCATTGAACCCATAATTCGAAAAAAGAAGCTCCCCCAAGCGGGGGAGCTTTTCTATACGCAGCCGCAGTCTCGCAGGAATTTCACAGCTTCCCTGGACCAGGCCGCCGCTTCGTAACCTCTGGCCAGTCCCAGCCCGTGCCGTCCCGCATCATACAGATCCATGCGATGGAATACGCCGCAGCGCTCCAGCGCCCCATCCAGCATGAAGGCATGTTCCACCGGAACGGAGGCATCCTCCCGGGTATGCCAGAAATAGGTGGGCGGAAAATCAGCCGTCATGTGGCGTTCCAAACTGAGCTTCTCCATGAGCACCGGATCGCCTGCCGTCAGGTTCGCCACACATCGGACATGGGCATGTTCCACAAAACTGACCACAGGATAACCCAGCACCAGGGCGTCCGGACCAATCCCCGGCGTCCATTCTTCATGATATAGGGCGGTGGATGCGGCAAGATGGGCGCCGGCGCTGAAGCCTGCCACCACGACCTTGTCATAATCCTTTTTGACCCGGCAAAGCGCCCGCATGAGATCCATCTGAGGTGCAGGATAATGCCAGGGCGCCACGCGGTAATGGAGCACAAAGGCAGGGTAGCCCTCGCTTTGAAAAAAACGCGCCACCGGCTCTCCCTCGTGAGGCGCCAGCATGGCGTAAGCGCCGCCAGGGCAGACGATGACCGCCGTCCCGCCTCCAGCGGGATAGAAATCCAAGTCGGGCCCCCACTGGCTCTGCAGGCCCTCCAGTTTCCTCTCCTGTGATTTCATAGCACTCCTCATAGATAGGGCACCATACCGCCCAGATTTTCAAAGACAAGCTCCGGCTGAATCTCCGAACGCTCCAGATCCTCGGCCTTGGTCTCTCCGCTCAGCACCAAAACGGCGAGAAGCCCATGATCCACACCGGTTCGGATATCGGTGTACAGCCGGTCCCCCACCATGGCCATCTGTCCGCTTTCAAGGCCGGTCCGAGCTTTGAGACAATCCACAATTTCCTCATAGGGTTTGCCCACGATCCTATCCGGTTTTCGGCCGGTGGAGGCCTCGATGAAGGCCAGAATGGCCCCGATATCGGGGATAAAACCCGTCTCCGTGGGACAATTGAAGTCAGGATGGGTTGCCACAAAGGGCAGTCCTGCCCTCACGTAATCACAGACTTTGCACATCTTGTCATAGTCCAGGGTGGTATCAAAGCCGATCACGCATAGATCGGGAGCATCTTCGCTCAAAACGACGCCCATGGCTTCCATCTCCTTACGGAGATTTTCATTGCCCAGCAAAAATACCCTTTTCCCCGGATAGGTCTTTAAAACATACTCAGCAGCAACCTGTCCGGAGGTCAGAATCTCATTTTTACCGATCGTGACTCCCATGCCGGCAAGCTTATTCACGTACTGCCAGGAGCCTTTGGATGAATTGTTCGTGAGGAAGATAACCCGTCGTCCCGTGGCCTTAACCTTCCTGATAAAAGCCATTGAACCCTCCAGGATTCGGCCCCCTAAATAGAAGGTGCCATCCATATCCAAAGCAAAGCATTCAATGCCTTGTAACCGCTTTCTGATATCCTCATTTTTCATCGGTCATGCCCCCTATTCATGGAATATCATACCATGGATGATTCCCCTTGAAAAGAAAGGAAGAAGCAAATTTTTGTAAAGTAAACGGTTTATGAATGAAAAGATGAAATTTCCCTCTTTTTTTCATGAAAGACAAATATCCCATTGAAAAATGGACGGGGGTCTAGTATAATATTATAGGAATTTCAAAAATTTAAGGAGGACTGTCTGCTATGGAAAAAGTTCGTGTAGGACTCGTTGGTGTCGGCGGTATTGCGAACGGCAAACATATGCCCGCTTTGTCCAAGCTGCCCAATGTGGAAATCGTGGCTTTCTGCGATCTGATTGAAGAGCGTGCTCAGAAGGGTGCCAAGGAATATGGTGCCCCCGGTGCTGAGGTTTATACCGACTACCGGAAAATGCTGGAGCGCAAGGACATCGACGTTGTTCATGTTCTGACCCCCAACTGCTCCCATGCCGAGATCTCCATCGCTGCGATGGAAGCTGGCAAGGACGTTATGTGCGAAAAGCCCATGGCGATCAACTATGAGCAGGCTTGCCAGATGCTGGAGGCCAAGAAGCGCACCGGCCGCAAGCTGACCATTGGTTATCAGAACCGTTTCCGTCAGGATTCCCTGTACATGAAGACCCTGTGCGAGAACAATGAGCTCGGCGATATCTACTATGCCCGCGCTCATGCCGTTCGTCGTCGCGGTGTGCCCACCTGGGGCGTGTTCATCGACGAAGAGAAGCAGGGCGGCGGTCCCCTCATCGATATCGGAACCCATGCTCTGGACCTGTCCATGTGGATGATGGACAACTACGAGCCTGAACTGGTCGTGGGTAGTGTCTACCACAAGCTGAGCAGCCGCAAGAATGCTGCGAACAAGTTCGGCAGCTGGGATCCCGCGAAGTTCACCGTGGAAGATTCCGCTTTTGGTTTCATCAAGTTCAAGAACGGTGCCACCGTTAACCTGGAGGCTTCCTGGGCTCTCAATGCGATGAACATCGGCGAAGCTATGACCACCCTGTGCGGCACCGAGGGCGGCGTTCATATGGATGCTGACTATTCCGGTCTGCACATCAATGGTGAGGCCCATGGCAAGCTGTACACCAAGGACATCGAGCTCGATATGGGCGGCGTGGCCTTCTATGAGGGCGGCTCCGAGACCAATCCCGCTGTGCTCGAGGCCCAGGCCTGGTACAGCCATGTGACCAACAACACGCCTTTGACCACCCTGCCCGAGCAGGCTGCGAAGGTTACCCAGGTGCTCGAGGCCATCTACGAGTCTGCCAAGACCGGCGAGGCCGTGCATCTGTAAGCTTAAGCTTAGCAACACAAAAAACGGTGATGCGATCGCATCACCGTTTTTTTATATTCGTTCAGTTCTCGTCCGCCATATCCACGGCAGGCTCCGCTTCAGCCGCCGTCTTTTTCTGCCTGCGGTTTCGCAGGAAGGAATCCCCCATCACCACGACGCTGCCCACCACGATCAAAAGATAGTAGGTGATCGCCCGCCACATGAGCATGGTCACAAAAAGGGACTCCCTTGGAAACTGGAGACTGAATAGATACATGTAGCCGCTCTCCGCCGCACCGGTACCGCCGGGCAGGGGGAAGAAACACATGACCAGAAAGACCACCAGCGACAGTGTGTAGCTGTCCCACAGCGTGACCTCTGCCAGCCCCAGACCGCGATAAAGGAAGTAGGGGATACTGTAGTAGAAGAACAGTTCAAACACATTGTACAGCACCACACGGGCCACCAGCTTCTTGTCCTTTTTACAAAAAGCGATGCCGTCGGTGAAATCGGCGACCACACGGTGCATGCTCTCCTCCGCCTGATCGGCAAAGCGCACGATGCGCACCTTGTGAAGCAACTTCACAACCCACTGCAAAAGTTTATCCAGCGCTTTGGGATGGCGGGTGAAAAGAATGATTATGAGCGGACTGAAGGCATTGAAGAGAATGCCGAATACCGCCGCATAGAAGAACACTTTGGACAGATGAAACACTTCCCCGGCGTGGACCGCGAAGCCCACGATGGAAAAGATGGTCAGCAGCGTCTGATAGATGAAAAACTTGGTGATCAAAAGGGAACTGGCATGGCCCGGATTGAGCCCTGCTTTGTTCAGGGAATAGATCTGCCAGGGCTGACCGCCGGTGGAAAAGGGCGTCACCGCACTGTAATATTTACCGATGAGCGCCACCTTGATACCCGACCCTACGAATCGTTCCCTGCCATAGAGTCTTCCCAAAAGACCGATGGATACGCCGTCCAAAAGTACATAGAGCACCATGAACGCCAAGGATAACAGAATCCATTGCACCTTGAAGGATGGAATGGCTTTGCCAATATCCTTCCATTCCGGATTGGCCCAAGCGATGTAGAGCAGAAGGCCAATGGTGAATAGAAAGTACAGCAACATCAATATTTTCTTCCGCTTCATGATACCTCCCGGGTGCCTCAAAAGGCACCTATCTATTTTACCCCAAAATTTCTTTCTCAGCTTCCAGCTGAAATTGTTGGGTGTAGAGGGCATAATAATGGCCCTTTTTCTGCAGCAGCGCCTCATGGGTGCCCTGCTCCACGATCGTGCCATTTTCGATCACTAAAATAATATCAGCATTTTGAATTGTGGACAAGCGATGGGCCACAATAAAGCTGGTTCTTCCTCGAAGAACTTCCTGGATGGCATGCTGGATGGCCATTTCCGTCTCCGTATCGATGGAAGAAGTGGCCTCGTCCAGCACAAAGATGGGCGGATCGGCAAGAATCGCACGCGCAAAGGAGATCAGCTGTTTTTCGCCTGTGGACAGCCTGCTGCCGCCCTCCCCCACTTCGGTGTCATAGCCGTGTTCCAAACGGCTGATGAAGGGGTGGGCGTTCACCAGCTTCGCCACTCGCTCAATCTCCCCGTCGGAGGCGTCCAGCCTGCCATAGCGGATGTTATCCCGCACCGTACCGGAAAAAAGATGGGGGGACTGAAGAACATAGCCCAGATGGGACTGCAGCCAAAGCTGGGAACGTTCCCGATAATCCACGCCGTCGATAAGAATGCGGCCCTTTGTGGGCTCGTAGAATCGGCATACGAGATTGACGATGGTGCTCTTGCCCGAACCCGTCTCCCCCACCAGAGCTACGCTAGTTCCCGCAGGCACCTCGAGACTGAAATCCCGAAGCACTTTTTCGCCGCTCTCATAATGAAAATCCACATGCTCAAAGGTCACTTCCCCATGGATTTCCGGCCAGTTCTCCCGCTTCGGATGGAAGGTGTCCCCGTAAACCTTCTCGATGGCCTCGCTGTCCGTGATCTGAGGCTCGCTCTCAATGAGAGAAACCACCCGTTCCGCCGCCGCTTGGGAGGACTGAAGATCGGCCAGAACCCGGGCCAGTTCCCGCACCGGCTCGAAGAACAGCGTGGTGTAATTCATGAACACCACCAAATCACCATAGGTGAGCGTACCCGCGATCACGCCGGTCCCGCCGAAATGAAGTGCAATAGCCGTGCCCACACTGCCCAGCAGCAGTGCGAGGGGCATGTACAGGGCGGAAAGCCCCGCCACTTTCACCGAAGCGCCGTACATGCGATGGGTCAGCTGCTGGAATTCACCGAGATTGGCCTCCTCCCGAACCAGGGTCTTGGTGGTCTTGGCGCCAAGAATTCCCTCGTTAAAGGCGGAGGTAATCATGGAATTGGTGCGGCGCACCTTGCGCTGGCCCGCCAAAATGCGGCGCTGAAAGTAGCTGCTGATAAGAAGCAGCACCGGGATGACGGAGATCACTGCAAGCCCCAGCCAAAAATGAATGACCAGCATGGATACCATGGTAAATATCATGAACAGAAGACCCCACACCAGATCCACCAGGCCCCACGCCACCGATTCGCCCAGGCGGGTGGCGTCACTGGTCAACCGGGCCATGATGTTGCCCACGGGCATATGATCAAAGTAATTGTAGGAAAGACGCTGAAGCTTATCAAAAGCCATGGTGCGCACGGTGCTGGACATGAGAATCTCAGCTTTGCCCGCCTGCACCATATGAAAGTACATGTTGCCTGCCTGCAGCACCATGAGTCCTGCGTAGAGGGCAATGAACCCCGGCATTCCCGAAGTGCTGCCGGGCACCACGAAGTGATCGATTACATAGCCGTTGAGAATGGGAAAAACCACATCGATGCCGGCGGAGAGCACCATGGATCCCACGACCCAGGCGAGATACCTGCGGGCGGATTTGAGATAGCCGATGAGGCGGCGCCAGAGGGAGAAATCAAAGCCCTTGTGAAATTCCTGTTCCTGATAGAAACTCATGCTTCCGCCTCCCTTCCCGCCAAACCGCTTTGAATGTCATAGATGCGCCGGTAAAGCCCCGGCCGCCGGATCAGTTCCTCATGAGTGCCCAGTTCCGTGACCTTGCCGTCTTCCAGCACCACGATGAAATCGGCCTCGGACAGTGTGGATACACGATGGGAAATAATGAAAGTGGTTACGCCCTTCTTGCGCTCCAGCAAAGCCCTGCGGATCTCCACATCGGTCCTGGCGTCCACGGCGCTCAGGGAATCGTCAAATATCAGGATATCGCTGTCCGCCATGAGGGTGCGGGCAATGGATACCCGCTGCTTCTGTCCGCCGGAGAGCGTCACGCCCCGCTCGCCTACCAGGGTATCGTAGCCCCGATCGAACTCCTCGATCACCTCGTGGACCGCCGCGATCCTGGCCGCTTCATAGACCCGCTCGAGGGGTGCTTCCTCTTGAGCGATGGCGATATTCTCTAGAATGCTCCGAGAGTAGAGGAAGGGTTCCTGCAGAACCAGGCCCACCCGGCTTCTTAAGTAATGCTTGTCGATGGTATTGAGCTCCACACCGCCGATGCGGATACTGCCGCCCTGGTACTCATAGAGCCGCTGGAGCAGCTGTACCAAAGAGGATTTCCCCGATCCGGTGGACCCGAGAACCGCCACGGTCTGCCCTGCATTCACGTTGAAGGAAACGCCATTAAGAACCGGCTTGCCCGGTTCGTATTCAAAATAGACATTGTCAAAAACGATGTCCTGATTCAATGATGGCTTCACGCTGTCCGGCAGCTGGCCCTCCAGAGGCTTGTTCAACAGCTCCATGATCCTGCCGATGGACACGGTGCACTTGGACATGTCCGCCAAGATGCGGCCCATCTGACGGATGGGCCAAAGGAGCATGCCCTCGTAGGTGATAAAGACCACAAAGGTGCCAAGGCTCAGTTCACCGCGCACGGCAAGGAAGGAGCCGAACACCAAAACTGCCAGCGTTTGGGTCATGGCTGTCAGATCGCCCAGAGACCAGAACAGCCCTAAAATGCGCATAAGTCTGCGCCAATGGCCGCAGTAAATCTCGTTGGCCTCATCAAACTTGTCCTTTTCAAAGGCCTGGCGCCCAAAGGCCCGCACGACCCGGATCCCGGTGAGATTCTCCTGAATTACGGTAGAAAGCCGGCCCTCCGCCTCATCCGCCCGCTGAAAGTCTCTCATGATCTTCAGCATGAAGATAAAAGAGTATAGAAAAATGATGGGCACCGTACATAGGCCCACCAGGGTCATCTTCCAGTTCAGGGGAACCATGATGGCGATGGCAATGCCCAGCATGAAAATGCCCCGGCTGAACTCCACCAGCTGGCCCGCAAAGAACCGCCGTACCGTCTCTACATCGGAGGTGCAGCGCTGAATCCAGTCTCCCGTCTCCGCGTCCACATGCTCCTGATAGGGCAGGTGCTGAAGATGGTCATAAAGCCTCTCCCGAAGGCCAAGGACAATCCTTTCCGCGGCCATGGCCGAGAGCTTGCCTCGGCCGTACAGAAAACCCACGTTCAGCACATTGAGCAGCACAAAAACCATGGCGGCAATCCAGATGTTCTCGGAAAGCACCACCCTGCCGCCAAAGAAGTCCACAAACCGTGCGGGCCAGCCGGAAAGGGGCGCATCCCCGATGATGCTGTCCAGCACCGTTCTCACAATGAGGGGAGTTACCAACGATACCAAAACGCTGAGGGCCACGCATAAAAATGCGCAGCCATAGAGAATACGGTTCCCCTTTGTGAGCTGCCAAAGCATTTTGAGACGCTTTTTCATAGGTCCTCCAGGAACACATCAAAATTTGTCCATTCAGGGGCAGTGGCTCTAAAAAATATGGTCAATGAACATCATGGCGATGAACCCGGCAATCACTGAGAAGGTGGCCTGTTTGGCAAAGCCATGGCTGTGCGTTTCGGGAATCATGTCGTTGCTGATCACATAGAGCATGGTGCCGCCCGCAAGGGCCAGCAGGAAAGGCAGAAGGCTTTGCACCAGCGTTACCGACGTAAAGCCGATGAGTACGCCCAGAACCTCCACAAGTCCGGTGCACGCACCCACGAGCAGCGCCCGCTTTTTGCTGAGGCCCGCCATGAGCAGCGGAAAGATGGTAATCATGCCCTCGGGAATGTTTTGCAGCGCAATAGCGATCGCGATGCTGAGGGCGTCCCCCACATTGCCGCCGCCAAAGCCCACACCCACCGCCATGCCCTCCGGGAGATTGTGAAAGGCGATGGCAAGGACAAAGAGCATCAGCCTGTGGCTTGTCCCCTCCCCGTCATCCTCCACCCCGATGAAGCTGTGCAGATGGGGTACGATACGGTCCAGTACGGTCACCAAAAGCGCCCCGGCGATGACGCCGCCGGCGGTCACAAATATACCGTACTCTCCCCCGCCTTCCAGGGAGGGCAGCACCAAACTAAAGAAGGTGGCGCCCAGCATAATGCCCGCCGCAAAGGCGAGCAGCATATCGTTAAACTTATGGGATATTTTCTTGACAACAAAGGCCAAGAGGGACCCAATCAGAGTCGCGGCCCCCACGGCAAGGCCCGTAATCAGCGCAATCTTAAACATTTTTCCTCTCCCCTTTTTTCATCCCCAGATCAGCTTTAGAAGGGCCAACGCCAACAGTAAAAAGCCAATCGCCCGGACAATGGATTTCTCTTTTCTTTTTCTTCGCCCAATACCGATGCAGGCACGGAGCGCGGGCGCCATCAAACATGCCAGCCCTGTGCCGGCCAGGATGAGCACCGGCAAAATTTCCGAGCTCCTTTTCGTTTCCTCCTCACCGTTCAGTCCGTTTGCCTGAAATGCCAAACCGAGAAGTTCCACGTCCTGTGCCACGATAGCGGAGCTTGTGGAGCTTTCCACACCGGCCAGCTCATCGCCATTCCAGCGCCCTTCGATGACCTTGCCTGAAGGATAAGCGATCCTCAGCCTATCCCCAGATTCTGTTATCCGATAGGTTTCCCCTTCCACCACCAGCGTAAAACCATCCGCGCCGCTCTTATCCACGGAGATCTCCCGAGCCCCGCTTTGGAAGAAATAGATCCCGTCTTCTTCATGTTTCAACGTATAGGTTCGGCCGTCATACTCCAGCTTCGGACCGCTGGAACAGCCGCACAGCACTGTCAGCACGACCACCAATAATCCAAGGGCAATTCTTCTTGCCATGGGCACCCACCCCCTGGTGATGGGTACGAAATTTCTCGCCGATTTATGCCTTGGCGAAAACCACATCCCGCATGACTGCCTGTTCCACCCAGTGCTCACAGTCGGAGAGGGGACCTGCCAACACGCTGAAACCGGCGTCCCGTACCAGCCCCTCCAGCTCCTCCCGCTTCAAAGTGTAGCGATTGAAGGCAAGAGCCATCACACCGCCGGAAATAAGCACTCTGCGCCATACGGGCAGCACCTGGGCCAAAAGCTTTCCTAAAGGCATTCGGCTCTCTCCGCCATGCTGAACGCCGTAGGGAAGATCGCACACGATGCCATGGGCGTGCTTTACGCCATAGTAAGCCAGATCCCGAGCATCTCCCAGCACCGCAGACAGCGTACGGACATCCTTGGCCTTATAATGCTCCGCGGTATCCGACACCCGGTAAGTGATCTTCCGGACGCCCTTGCGGGAAGGAACCGTGCAGTTCTCCTCCAGCCGCTGATGCTTACAGCCATGGAAGGTCAGATAGCGCTTCACAAAATGGTCCAGCTCCTGAATATCCTTCTTGTCCACATCCACGCCGAGAGCGTTGTGTCCCCGTCTCAGGGCAGCAAAAAGTGCCGTGCCCCGGCCGCACATGGGATCGATCAGGGTCAAGGGCTCGGAAGCGTTTTTAAAGTCCGAAACCATAAGGGCCGTATGCACCATGAAATCGGTAAAGGTCTCGTTGGTCTTTCCTTTATATTTCAAAATGGCCGCCATATCCTCCGGAAAATAATATCCCCGTCCCTCCATGAGAGGCGTCAGCGTATCCTCTTTCAGTTCAAAAAGCGCCATGAGGGCGGACTGGTGCCGAAGCACATCCAGTTCCTCTTCTTCGAGGGGTTCTTCACTTCTTATCATCAGCAGTGAAAGCCCGCCAACCTTCTGCCAGCCCACAAGCTCCGCCGGCGTATGGATGGCTCCCAGGCTCACTTCCAGTTCGATCCTGGCCAGCTTTTGCAGGCTCTCCCGATAGCGCACGTTGGGATGGCGCTCCATCATCAGCGCGTAATTCATCCTATCCTCCTAGCTAATCTTTAGTTGATCCTCCATATCCAAATCCAAAGACACCCCACCGGCATCAGGCAGTTCCTCCACATCCCTCAGCTTGCGCTGAATGATCTGTGTGCGCTTGTTAGCCTTTTCGATGTTGCCCGCCGCCGCCAAAATGCTCTTTTGCGTCTTCTCCAGGAGATCGTAAAACTTGGCAAAGTCGCCCTTGACCGCACCAAGAAGCTTCCAGACCTCACTGGAACGCTTCTGAATGGCCAGGGTGCGGAAGCCCATTTGGAGACTGTTCAGCAGCGCAGCCAGGGTGGTGGGCCCGGCGATGCTCACGCGAAAATGGTTCTGCAGGTAATCGGCCAGGCCGGGAATGCGAAGCACCTCTGCATACAGGCCCTCCGCAGGCAAAAACAGGATGGCAAAATCGGTGGTGTGCGGCGGACAGATGTATTTCGTATGAATCTTCTTGGCCTCCTCCTTGATGCGCGCCTCCAGCGCCTTGGACGCCGCCTCCGCCGCCAGTTTGTCACCAGCGTCCACCGCGTCCATGAGCCGCTGATAATCTTCCACCGGGAACTTGGCGTCCATGGGCAGCCACACCGTGTCCTCACCCTGTCCGGGCATCTTCACCGCGTACTCCACCCGTTCAGCACTTTGGGGATTGACTGCCACATTGGTGGCATACTGATCGGCGGAGAGCACCTGCTCCAGCAGCGCGCCCATCTGCACCTCGCCCCAGGTGCCCCGGGTTTTCACATTGGTGAGCACACGCTTAAGTTCATTGACCCCCACCGACAGGCTCTGCATCTCGCCGAGACCTTTATAAACCGCCTCCAGACGCTTGCTGACCAGGTCAAAGGATGCATCCAGCCGGGTCTGCAGGGTCTTGTCCAGCTTCTCGTCCACCACGCTTCGCATCTGTTCCATCTGCTTGGCGTTTTCCTGCTGAATGGCAAGAAGCTGCTGCTGAACCGACTCCCTCAGCCGGTCCAGACGCTCCTCATTGCCCTGGGACACCGAACCGATGCGCTGGGTCAGCGCCTCCATCTGCTGCTGAAGAAGCTGGGAGCTGTCCAGCACCGAACGGGACATCATGGCGTGTCCATCCCGCACCGAACCCATCAGCTCACCACGGGTCACCTGACCCCACTGCAGCGTCTCCTCCCGGAGGCGCCGCACCTCCTTTGAGAGATCTTCATCCCCCTTGTTCTTCATCGCACTGCGGGCCACAAAAAGCAGCACCAACAAATTGATAACCCCCAAAACTATCAATGCAATTTCCATTCACTCATACTCCTTTATGTGCTTGACCTATTTCATTGTAACACAACAAAGCGCCCTCTGCTAGGAGGGCGCCGGGAAGATCAATGATTTCGTTTGGGCGGCATGTGCAGCCAATAGGCGGAGACATAAAACCCGATGGCCAAAGCCCAGAAAATAAGGCTGAGCCCCAGACCCAGAATAAGGGATGGCGAGCGGCCCAGACTTCCCGTGAACCAATCGTACACAAAAAGGGGCACATAGCCCGCAAAAAGCAGCCAGTCCAGCACCCTGAAGCCGCGCAAAATGGACAACCCCCTTTGCATGCTTCGTTCCGGCAGCATGCGCTTCAGTCTCGCCCAGCGCAAAAACCAGAGGCTCGCCCGTTCCAGCAGCAGAATTTGGCAGGTCATGAAGGCCAGCTGCATTGTATATAGGCCGAACAGCTGGTTGAAGCCCGGCGAAATGAGTCTGAGCAACAGGGCCAGCACCAGCATTATCAAAACCGCAATGCAGTCCGTCAAATAGAGTTTCAACAGCTTTTTTTGGATTCTCTCAACCATGGAGCTTGCCTCCTCTTAGCAAAAAACCGCGGCTGGGCCGCGGTTTTCAATCTCTATGCCGTTGCAAACGCTTCCGGAGCACTAGGTCCAGGCGCATCGTCGTTCGAATCAGGAGCCGTAGGATCGGGCGGAGGCTCGATACCCATGATCTTAGCAAATTCCTGGCCGTCCAGCTTCTCCTGATCCAACAGAATCCCCACCACCTCGTGGAGCTTATCCATGTTTTCCTTAAGAATCGTCTCCGCACGGCGGTAACCGGTCTCCAGGATCGCATGGACCTCCTTATCCACCCGAGCGGCAATCTCTTCGGAATAGTTATTGGAGTGTCCAATTTCCTTGCCCAGGAAGATCTCCTCGCCGCCGCCAAGATAGACCGGACCCAGCGTATCGCTCATCCCGTATTGGGTCACCATATCCCGTGCGATTTCGCTGGCCCGCTGAATATCGTTGGATGCGCCTGTGGAGATGTCGTCCAGTACCAGCGCTTCAGCCACCCGGCCGCCCATGAATTCCGCGATATGATCGAGAAGCTTGCCCCGGGTCACGAAATTCGTATCCTCTTTGGGGAGAGTCATGGTGTAGCCGCCGGCCATACCACGGGGAACAATGGAAACCTCGTGAACGGGATCGCAATTGGGCAGCTTCGCCGCCACAATGGCGTGCCCCGCCTCGTGATAAGCCACCAACCTCTTGTCCTTGGGCGTAATGAGACGGCTCTTCTTCTCCGGACCCGCAATAACCCGGGTGATGGCCTCTTCCAGTTCGGGCATGCTGATCTTCTTTTTGTTCGCTCTGGCCGTCAGGATGGCGGCCTCGTTCATCATATTTTCGATGTCCGCTCCGGTAAAGCCGGGCGTGCGCTTGGCCAGCACCTTGAGATCCACATCCTCTTCCAGGGGTTTATCCTTGGCATACACCTTCATGATATCAAGGCGCCCCTTCACGTCCGGCCTGCCCACGATAACCTGCCGGTCGAATCGTCCAGGACGGAGCAGCGCGGGATCAAGGATATCCGGACGGTTGGTGGCCGCCAGAATAATGATGCCCTCGTTGACCGCAAACCCATCCATTTCCACCAGGAGCTGATTCAGCGTCTGTTCACGCTCATCATGGCCGCCGCCCAGTCCAGAGCCGCGATGCCGGCCCACCGCATCAATTTCATCGATGAATACGATGCAGGGGGAATGCTTTTTGGCATTTTCAAACAGATCGCGGACACGGGATGCACCCACACCCACGAACATTTCCACAAAGTCCGAACCGGAAATGGAGAAGAAGGGTACGCCGGCCTCGCCGGCCGCCGCCTTGGCAAGAAGGGTTTTACCCGTCCCGGGAGGGCCCACCAACAGTACGCCCTTGGGAATGCGTGCACCCAATGCCGTGAACTTCTTCGGGTCCTTCAGGAAGTCCACGACCTCCTTCAGTTCCTCCTTTTCCTCATCGGCTCCGGCCACCCGGTCGAAGGTAACCTTGTTTTTCCCGTCCTCATTCACCCTCGCCCGGCTCTTGCCAAAGGACATCATTTTGTTGCCCCCGCCCTGAGCCTGCTGCATGAAGAAGTACCAGAACACCACCAGAATGACGATCACGATGAAAAAGGGGATCATGGAGACCCACCAAGGCGTTTCCGCCGGCGGCTCATAGGTCACCTTAAAGCCGTAATCGGCGGCGGTGATCTCGTCCACCGACTTGCCTCGGATCGCCGCTACATCCTGACGGAGCTGTTCCACCGACGGGAGATAGACCTTAAAATCATAACTGCTTGGGAAATTCTTGACTTTGGAATCCTTATAAATACCGATCAAATTGTTCTCGCTGATAATGACCTCTTCGATCTTTTCGTCACGCACAGCGTTCAAAAAGTCCGGTTCATAGGATAATGGTTCCGCGGGCAGCGTTGAACCTGCACCAAACATTCTGGCGATCAGGATAACCAGCACCAGAATGATCAGGTACAGCGCCGGGCCGCGCATGATTTTCTTCAAATTCTCTTTCCTCCTTGGGCCTAGAATAATGGAATCGTCCTAAATAGCCTACTATAATGTAACATTGTACCATAAGCCTCCCAAAAAGGAAAATGAATTCGGGTTAGGCTTTTATTAATCTTTTGCGTAAATTTCGGGCTTGAGAACGCAGATATCCGGAAGATTGCGGTAACGTTCATTATAATCAAGACCGTAGCCCACCACAAACTCGTCGGGAATGGAGAAACCCACGTAATCGGCCTTCATATCCACCTTGCGTCGCTCGGGCTTATCCAATAGACAGCATATCTTGAGGGAATTGGGGTTGCGTGCGAGCAGCACCTGCTTCAATTTACTGAGGGTAAGCCCCGTGTCGATAATATCCTCCACAATCAAAACGTCCTGGCCCTCGATGTCGTTCTCGAGGTCTTTGGTCACATTCACCACGCCGGAGGTCACCGAGGAGCTGCCATAGCTTGACGCCATCATGAAGTCCATGGCCATGGGGAGCCCGATATGGCGGATAAGGTCCGCATAGTAAACCACGGCGCCCTTCAGGATGCCCACCACAATAAGCCTGTTGGAGCCGGAAAAATCTCGTGTGATGGCCTGCCCCATCTCCTGGACCCGCTGTTCGATCTCCTCCTGGGTGCAAAGTACCTTGGCCACATCGTTCATCATCTCTGTCATGTTGAAGCCTCCCTATCATTTTGTCTTTCGATTCTTAAAACCATTCCTGGATTTTCTTCCAAGAACCCATGGTCCATCGTCCAAAGCACCTGGGAACCACGGGCAATCACAGGATAGGTTTTGCGCTGCCAGACCTCATATTTTTGAAGCTCCTCCTTGAGCTTCACAGTCCTGCCGCCCCTGACGATATGATCCCCCGGCTGCCAAAATCGGGCCGCCGCATCCCTTAATCCGTTTGAGGCAACAACGATCAGCCGCCATCCCGGAAGATCGATCACAGTCTGACCCGCCAAGGGAACCGGTTCCGTCCTTGGCAGCATACCCAAATAGCAGCTTTCCCGGCCCACCAAAAAGACACGATTTCGCAGCCACTGAACGCTTCTTCGTCCTTCCCGCAGGGCAAAAAGGCTTTCCTCCACCTTTTCAAAGGTGAGATCCTTTAAAATATGCAGACGCTCGGCGGCAAGCCGGAGCACCCGCCTCTGAAGAGCCAAGGGCAGCAGCCCAAGCGCCCCTTTGTTCAGTGTCAATCCGCCCATTTCGGGGCCGACATACGCCCTTAGAAACGCCTCAGCCTTCTCGTCAAGATATTGATCCTCCTTCCGAAAGACCGACGCATTGCGGGCAAGGGTGGCGGAAAGATTCGGGTTGAACGCCTTTAAGCGGGGCATAAGCTCCATACGGATTCGATTCCGTTCATAGGACGGATCCCCATTGGTGGCATCATATCGGCAGGGTATTCCCTTTTCATGGAGATAGATCAAAATCTCCGCCCTGCTTACATCCAGCATAGGCCGGATGTAGGGGCCCCTTTGATAGTCCATCCCCGCCATGGCCCTTGGGCCGCCGCCTCTTAGGAGCATCATCACGATGGTTTCCGCCTGATCGTCCAGATGATGGGCGAGAGCTACCTTACCCGGCTGCCCGTCCAGCGCTCTTTGAAAGCATTCATAGCGTGCAGCGCGGGCTGCTTCCTCCAGGGTCAAGCCCTCCCGGGCCCGAGCCGGAACGTTCACCGAGAAATCCGTCAGCGGAATGTTTTGCTTTCTGCAATACTCCCTTACAAACTCCGCATCCCGCAAGCTGTCCGCTCCTCGAATCCCATGCTCCACATGAATGGCCGCCAGCCGAAACCCCATCTCTCCTGAAAGGGCGCTAAGGACCGATATGAGGGCCATGGAATCCGGTCCGCCGGACAGACCCACATGGATGAGTTCCCCTGGCGCGGCAAGCCTTTCCCTCTCCAGGGTGCGGCGAATTTTTTCAACCATGGCTTTCCTCCTGCTGGTATGGCACTATTGTATCCATTTTTGGAGGGTGTGGCAACGGAAAAAACAAAGTTGGTGTCGGAAAAGCTCTTGTCAGGCCAAGGGATTGTCGATATGATAAGGACAGTACGATAAAAGGATGGATGCTTTCATGAACGAGGATTGGACGGACGAGCTCAGCGAATGGAACCCGGCTCTCGGCGTGCCGCGGCTGTCCAAGCTGGGAATGGATGATCCGCCCCGTGAGGAATCGTGGGATGTGGAGGATATCGTGCGCTCATTGGAACATCCTCCGTTGCCGGACGCACCCGTATGCGAAAGCGCCCCCCGCCAGGAGGATATACCGGCGCCTTCCTTAGGAAAGGCATGGGGAGCGGAGGCCGTGGCCGCCGCTTTGGTACCCCTTGCCAGCCTTCATGAGATTGCGCTGCCCGCCTGGCAGTACGATTACGATAAGTATCTCGATTTTCCCAGCACCACCCGATTGGCCCGCAACCGAAAAAAGCGGGGGTTTTGGTGGCGCCTTTTTCATCATTAGCTTCGCAAACAAAAAAGAGGCTCTTTCGAGCCTCTTTTTTTATCGAATATGTTTGTAGATGCGGCTGACCATCACCGTCATGTCATCCCCCACGCCCAGTTTGCCCGATTCCTCCATGATATGGTGACAGATGTTTTCCGGGGTCATCACCGGTGCCTTGGTGAGGGTCCGCTCCATCCAAAGCTCCTCTTTGATGCCCAGCTTTTCTGTGACACCGTCGGTGACCATGATGATGAAATCGCCGTCCCGCACCGTGCGCTGAGTGCATACCGGCTGTACCTCCTCCAGGATACCCATCGGGAGGGTAGGTGCATAGATACGCTCCACCTTGCCCTGGCGCAGGATGTAGGAGGACACGGCGCCAATCTTGACAAAGTTGGCCTGGCCTTCCACCAGATCCATGAGGCAAAGGTCCACCGTGGAAAAGACTTCATCCACACTGCGGAGCAGCAGAACCTGGTTGATGGTGCTGAAAATGACATCCTCCGTGAAGCCCGATTCATAGAACTGTTCCAGCAGGGATAGGGTGGCCGCCGATTCCTTCTGAGCCCTTGGACCGGAGCCCATACCATCCGAGAGTGCCATGAGATACCGGCCGTCCCGGAGCTGTCCAAAGGAATAGCTGTCCCCGGACACCTCGTCCAGCGCTCTTCTGGCGATGCCCGTCATCACCTCGTAGACCGGCGCTTCCTCCAAGATGATCTCACAGGTCCCCATCTGGGGCCGGCAGGGGCCTTGAGCGATGCGCATGGGCCGTTCCATGGCGGCACTCACCGCCTGCACCACCCGCTTGTGGCAGCTCACCGGCGTGCGGCAGGAAGGCACCTCCAGAAATACACTGAATCTGCCGCCGACGGTTTGCTGAACGCACACCTGCTTGCAGTAAACGCCGTCCTTGTCCAGCTCCTGAACGATGCGCATTTCCTTGGCAGGATCAAAACGGATGGATAGATCGAGCTCCTCGGCCAGGCCCCGGACCACGTTGCCCACGCCTTTCAGCTGCTGACCCACCAGCATCCGGCTTTGTACCAGATGATCCTCCCATTCCTTGCGGGAGCGTTCCTCAGCCGTCACGTCCTCCATAACCTTGATAAGCTGATTTAGGCGGTAGCACTGCTTTTGGAAAGCCTCCGGAGCCATGATCGTGCTTCCGATTCCCTGCTTTTGAATGCGCTCCCAGAGGAGCTGAATGGGCGGCGCCGCATAGGGGGCGCTCTCCCGCCAGCACCAGCTTGCCTTGGCACAGCCCCGGCAGGCGCAGTAGGCCACGCGCTTGAGGGCGGGCTGTTTGGGCGGCACCTGGGTAACCATCTCCTCGAAGGCATCCCCCATCTGACCAAAGATTCCGGAGAACTCCCTGAGCCGTGTCACCCCCATACGCTGTGTTCGGTTCATGACCTGCTGCTGGCGGAGCGCACGCTGGGCGCTGCCATCCATATACACCGACAGCTTGTCCATCCAGTTCTTGGGGATCACTGCGAAAAAAGCGGCGGCACACAGCATATCCGCCAGGGAGAGCAGCACCTGCGTGGACGAGTTGAGAAAAAACGTGATCACCGTATTGGTGAGAATAAAGCAAAACATCATACCCCAGCGCTTGAGGGGCCGCGCCGCACCCGCTACAAAGGCACTGGCGCAAAAACTGGCCATGGTGGCAGCATCCATCTTGCCGGAAAGCACAAAGAGCATGGACAGCAGAATAGCGCTCCCGCCGGCGATGCCCGGTCCCGCCACGAAGCCCGCCGACAGGACCAGTGTGAAGGCAAGGATGTTTCTGAGATGAACGCCCCACAGCGTGATATCAAGGCCCAGAAACAGCACCCCGGCAAAGATAAGCAGATAGGCTGTTTCCTCCGCCGTCAGAAAGTTGCGTTTGGTGTCCTTAATGGCTCTCAACGCACCCTGGAACACGAAGATCATCAGCCCGCCCATACCCGCTGCCGCCAGGGTGACCAATTTATCGAACACCAGCGGGGAAGCAAAAAGCATCCGCGGCAGATAGAGCACCACAAAAAACACCGCCACAAAGCCAAGGGTGGGCTTGCGCTTGATATGCCGCAGGCCAAAGTGGGTGGCGGCCAGCATGACAGGCACCAACGCATCGCTCCATGCGCCAAAGCCTCCGCCGATGACGGCGCCCAAAGCCGCGCCAATGGCCATGGGATACACCGGCGTTCCCGCAAGCATGGCCGCGGCAACCGCCGCCGCGCCAAAACTGCCCGCGGCGCCCATCATGGACGCCTGTCCCAAAAACAGGCTTATTACCAGCCAAAGCGCCTCCCAGAGCACCTCACGGCGCAGAACAAATGGCGTCCTGGATGTTTTCATTCGTATAACGGACATGACCCACAATCCCCTTTTACTTGATTTCTACTTCATTATAAGGGGATCGGTCGACGGCATTTTGTCAACTGGTGGTACCGGAAAGACCCAATCGTGCGACACAAGCGTCTCTTTCTCATCAGGTATCCCATTCAATCCCGCCTGTTCGGGATATTTCCCATGTTTTCGCACGCGAATCCCAAGGGATTTATTTTGCAAGATTTTCTCTGGAATCTAGGATCACGGATTGCGTTATGTAAACATATTGCCAGCCGCTCCTGACTCGCCTTTTAAAATCCCATCCGGGACGATGTCCGCCACAGCTGTCTTGATGAATGCGCTTTCGGTCCAGGTTTGCGGTTCTGATTCTATTCATAGGCCATTGCAAGGAAACAGCACAATAGGCATAAAAAAACGGGACAAGCAAATGCTTGTCCCGACATGGTAGCGGCGAGTGGGGTCGAACCACCGACACTACGGGTATGAACCGTATGCTCTAGCCAACTGAGCTACGCCGCCATGTTGTTGACACGGTGATTATTTTAACATTGTCCAAGCCCCGTGTCAATACTTTTCTAATTATTCCTCATGGGATAGGTCTTCATTCCATGTACCCAAGGCTTCCCTGCCCTTCTCACTGAGGGCATAGCTGCCGCGGCCCACCCGGACAAACCAGCCATAGGCATTCTTCTGCAGGACGGTTTCACAGGCCAGCAGATTCCGTGCCCGCAGCTGTCTCAGGGTTTGAGGACCCTGCGCCAGGGCTTTGGCCACCAGGAAGGATTTTTGCCGATAGACGGTCATGATGGGCACGCCCACGCTGCCTCCCACGTTGACGTCCCCTTCCCGGCCGGAAAATTCTTCAAAGATCTTGGTTCTGCGCCGGGGATTGAAGCGCTGGACCGAATCCACGGCTTTGGCTTCAAACATCAGCTGTACCGCAAGCTCACCCAGCATATCCTCGCCCACAAGGAGCAAACCGATGCCAAGACGCTTCAGCAGAGCACAAATCTTCTGCCACCGGGCGGTGTAGAGGGTTCTGCCCCGCTTGGGCACCGCCACATAGACGTAGTCCATGTACTGCTGCCGGTTGCTGGCTTGTAAGAGCAGATCAAAGTTGATATTGAGTTTGAGTTCAATGGCCACCATGTGGTTGTCCCTTACCGCCAGGACATCCACGTAGTTGACTTCCGCTTTCACATCATAGCCCTGAGCCTGCCAAAACTGTCGTACTGGCACATAAAGATCCCGCTCATTTTTCAGGCGGCTTGGGCAGGATTTCACTTTCCGGTATGCTGGATCCATATTCTCTCCTATACTAGAAACAGGGGCCTGTGATCATCACAAGCCCCTGCTATCTTAATTCAAAGCCTGAGCAAGGTCGTCGATAATGTCCTGAACGTCCTCAATACCCACGGAAAGGCGCATAAAACGATCGGTAATGCCCAGCTTCAGCCTGGCCTCCTCAGGCACGGAAGCATGGGTCTGCGTCAGGGGATAGGTGATCAGTGTCTCGGTTCCGCCGAGGCTTTCCGCAAACATGATCATCTTCACATTCTCGATCACCCGATGCACCGTCTCCACGCTGTCCACGGTGAAGGAAAGCATGCCGCCAAAACCGCTGGCCTGGCGGCTGGAAATCTCATAGCCGGGATGATCGGGGAAACCCACATAGTACACTTTCTCCACCCGGGGATGGTTCCGCAGCCATTCGGCCACTTTCCGGGTGTTCTCCTCGTGGCGCTGCATGCGAAGGGCCAAGGTCTTTATACCCCGAAGGATCAGCCAGCTGTCCAAAGGCGCAAGGCCCGCACCCTCGGTGCCCACCATGAGCTTAAAGTGCTCGGCCAATTCGGGATCTTTGACCACGATGAGCCCGGCCATGGTGTCATGATGTCCGCCCAGGAACTTGGTGGCGCTGTGCAGTACAATATCGGCACCCAGATTCAGGGGTTTTTGCAAATAGGGGGTCAAAAAGGTGTTGTCCACAACCGTATAAGCGCCATGTGCTTTGGCGATCTTGGCGATGGCCGCGATATCCGCGACCTTCATGGTGGGATTGGTGGGCGTCTCCACAAACACCAGCTTGGTATTGGGTCTCATCGCCGCTTCGATGGCATCAAGATTGCCGGGGTCCACAAAGGTGAATTCAACCTTATAGCGGGACCAGATCTTCTCAATCATGCGGTAGGTGCCGCCATACACGTCATCGGAGATAACGGCATGATCCCCGGCGGAAAGCAGAGAGAACACGGCCATATCCGCCGCAAGGCCGGTGGTGTAGGCGAACCCATGGGTTCCCTCCTCTAGCATGGCGATGGTCTCCTCCAGCGCCTGGCGGGTGGGGTTCTGGATTCTTGAATAGTCATATCCGCAGGATTCGGACAGGCTGGGATGCTTATAAGTGGTGGTTTGATAGATGGGAACACATATCGAACCTGTGGCAGGATCACATTTGCCCGTACCGTGAACAACCTGGGAATCAAACTTCATGGACAAACACCTCTTATTCTTTATTACTAGAAAAAACCAAGCCCATTATACCATGGGCCTGGTTCAAGTGCAATCCATTCGGCATTTGTTTACATAATTATTGTTCCTGGATTACCGCGCCATTATTTGCCTTCCCCTTCTTGCGATACAGCAAAACTTTGCGGCAGATAAAGTTAAAGAAGAAGGTGACCATGCTGGCAATGAGCTTGGAGAGCACATAGAACCAGCCGAACACTTCCGTAAAAAGAGCCATGATCAGGTTGTTTAAAATGAGACCGAAAATGCCGATCACGCCATAACTGATGAACTCCTTGAAACGGTTCTGGTTGGTCTTAAAGATCCAGTTGATGCTAAGAAAGAAGTTGGTCAAAAGGCCGGCGATAAAGCTGATGGACGCCGCCACCAGATAGTGGAGGCCCACCGCTTCCTTCAAAAGCACCATGATGCCATAGTCCACCACCGTCGCCAGTCCTGCAACGAAGAAATACCGGAAAAGCTGAATGATGGCCTTGTCCGTATCCTCCACCATCCATTTATGCCAAAGCTTTTTGATCCAATCCAAGCCGAACACTTCCTATCATCTTGATATTTCCATCAGGCCGCGTCCATTATACTCCAACGGTGCCAAAAAACAAAACAATTTTATGCAAATTTTATGCCTTGTGGAGTGTGAAGCTGAAACACGCGCCCTCGCCGGGTTCGCTTTCCGCCCAAATGTCTTCGTCCATAAGCTTCAGGATTTCCTTTGCAATGGACAGTCCCAACCCGGTGCCTGTGGTGGCATGGGCCTTGTCCACCTTGTAGAATCGGTCAAAGACATGCTCCAAATCCTTGCCCGAGATACCCGTACCGGTGTCCTTCACATACAAACGCAGGCAATTCCCCTCGTCCAAGGCCCCCAGCCCTATGCCGCCCTCCGGTGTGTATTTGACGGCGTTGTCCAGCAGAATAATCAGAATCTGCTCCACCCGGTCGCCATTGGTGTACGCGACCAGGTCCTCGCTGGGCATTTCAAGCTTAAAGGAGAGGCCCGCCTTCTTCGCCATCCCCTGATAGCGGTCCGCCACATCGGCCACGATCTCGCCCACATCCACCCTATCCTTATGCAGTGCGATGCTTCCCGACTGAAGCCTGGAAAGTTCCAAAAGATCATCGATCAGCCGGCTCAGACGCATGGTCTCCTTCAGCATATTGCCGTAGTAATGCTGGCGCTTCTCCTCATCCTTGATGAGCCCGTCCTCCAGCGTTTCCGTCATGGCCCGAATGGATGCCACCGGCGTTTTCAGCTCGTGGGATACATTGGCCACATAGTCCCGCCGGGTCTGCTCCAGCCGCTCCGCTTCAGTAACATCCCGGAAAAGTCCCACCGCGCCGGCAACCTGTCCGCGCTCGTCCCATAGAGGTCCGATGGAAACCTCAATGATGGCGTCCTGCAGCACCAGATGCCTGGAGCGACTCTCCGCGCTTTCCACCACTTCATCAAAATCCTGCCAAAGCTCCCCGTCGGGAATCCACGCCAAAAGGTCCTCCTGACGCGGCCCGAAAAGCCATTCCAAAGCGGGATTGGTATGGGTGACCTCGCCGTGGCGGTTTACGGCCACAAGGCCCTCATTGATACCGTTCACGATACCGCTTAGACGATTTTTCTCCAGGGTTAGTTCCCCAATCGTGGTGGCCAGTCTCCGGGAAAGCACGTTGAGGGATTGGGCCATCTGTCCAATCTCACCCTTCTGCCGCTCGTCGGCCCGCACGGTAAAGTTGCCGTCGGACAGGGTCAGCGCAACATCCCGCATCCGATTCAGCGGGCGGACGATTCGTGATGAAAAATAATAGGAAGGAATGAGCATCAGGAAGAACACGCCCAGCATGCTGAGCACCAGCGTCACGTTGAGCCCGGACATGGCCGTGGAAACCTCCTGAAGATTCTTTGTCAATAGTATGGCGCCACGAATCTCCCCCGATTCCTCGGTGATGGGTATACCCACGATGAGCATGCTGTCCGTCCGCTGAAAAAGGCTGCCCTCCGTTTTTTTGACCACCTGGCCTTGAAGCACCTGCTGCAAATAGGTATCCAAAAACGAGGTCTGGATGTTCTCCGGCGGATGCAGATAGGCGATGGTCTGCCCGGTGATATCGTAGATATCCAGCGTTGCATCCCACACCCCGCTGCTTCCCAAAACCTGCTTAAAAAGAGCCTGCGATATCTGGCCGTCCATGTATCCCAGCGCGAAATCGGCCAGAAACTCCGCTTTGGGCATGAGCTCCTCCGATTTGATGTCCGCAAAGGTATTCCGAGCCGTCACCGTATAAATGCCGTAGGTCAGCGCGGCGCTTAAGATGACCGTGAGCAGCACCAACAGCACGATGCGTCTCAGCAGTACGCTTTTGATCATCGTTTGACCTCAAACTTGTAGCCCACACCATAGATGGTCCGGATGGACCAGGGCACATCCTCAAGCTGGAGCTTTCTCCGAACCCGCTTAATCTGGGTATCCACCACACGGGTATCTCCGAAATAATCGTAGCCCCACACCTTGGAGAGAATCTGCTCCCGGTCAAAGACCTGGCCGGGATGGGAGGCAAGCAGATACAGGACCTCCACCTCCTTGGGGGTGAAGGGTACGGGCTTGCCGTCCAGCTGCACCTCATAGCAGCCCAGATCAATGCTCAGCCGCTCAAAGCGGAGCACATTGGGCGGCTCCGCCGCCTGTTCGCTCATGCGGCGAAGCACCGCTTTGATGCGGGCCACCACCTCCCGGGGTGAAAAGGGTTTGACGATATAGTCATCCGCTCCCAACTCCAGTCCCAGCACCCGGTCGATTTCCTCACCTTTGGCGGTGAGCATAATGATGGGCACCTGCGAAGTCTTGCGGATTTCCCGGCACACATCCGTGCCCGAAAGCTTCGGCATCATGATGTCCAGCACAATAAGATCGGGCATGTGCTCCTGCACCGCCTTCAGCGCGGCTTCCCCATCATAGGTGGAGCTGTAGGTGTAACCTTCATTCTCCAAATAGGCGCCCAGCGTCTCATGGATCGCAGGCTGATCATCACAGATCAAAATATGCGGTGTATCGTTCATTTCCAGCTTACCCCCTCCCTCAAATTATACGATTCCCCTCCTTCAAAGACAAGGCCGGGAATACCCTTTTGTCCATTTGTCAAAATCCCGTCACAAATGACTCCATTTTTATCATTCCTTTTTCCAAAATGAAAGATACCATTCATTCATGAGCAAGAATTCCGTGTAAAGCTGCGTTCACCGGCCGGGATAACCCTCTTCCTTCAAGAAACCTTCCGCTGGATTGACAAAGGATGGTCCCAGTGGATACAATAAAATAATGATTTGACGAAAGATGCGGGCTTTTGCAGGATAGGGCTTCCTCACCTGCAGCCTACAGAATAAATTGAGGTGACTTTTTTATGGCCAAGATCGATTTGAACTGTGATTTGGGCGAAAGTTTTGCTCATTATACCTTGGGTCTGGATGATGAAGTGATCCCCTACATATCCTCCGCCAATATTGCCTGCGGTTTTCATGCCTCCGATCCCGTAAATATGAAAAAGACGATGGCGCTGGCGAAAAAGCACGGGGTTGCCTGCGGAGCCCACCCCGGCTTTCCCGATCTATTGGGATTTGGCCGGCGGAATATGGCGGTCACGCCCCTGGAGGCCAAAGCCTACACCCAGTATCAGCTGGGGGCGCTGTACGCTTTCTGCCGGGCGGAGGGCGTTGCCCTCAAACATGTCAAGCCCCACGGTGCTCTCTACAACATGGCAGGCAAGGATTACGCTCTTGCCCGGGCCATCTGTGAAGGGGTGCAGGAGTTTGACCGGGAGCTCATCCTCTTGGCACTCTCCGGCAGTGAAATGGTGCGAGCCGCAAAGGATATCGGACTTCCTGTAGCCCGGGAAGTTTTTGCTGATCGTGCCTACGAAGAGGACGGATCTTTGGTGGCCCGCAGCAAGGAGGGCTCCATGATTACCGACGAGAAGCTCGCCATCCAGCGGGTGATCCGCATGGTAAAGGAAGGCAGGGTTGAAACCATCACCGGCAGAGATATTGCCATTCAGGCCGATTCCGTCTGCGTCCATGGAGATAACGTCAAAGCCCTGGCCTTTGTCCAGCAAATCCATAGCGCTCTTTCCTCGGAGGGCATCGAAATTTCGCCTTTGGAAGCGGTGATTTGACGTGCTGCCCATCGAGATTCTGCCCTGCGGCGACTCAGCGGTCACCGTGGAATTTGAAAATAAAATATCCCATAAGATCAATCACGGTGTACGGGATTTGAAAGATGCCATCCTGGAAGCCCATATTCCCGGCGTGGGTGAGATGATCCCTACCTATCGGGCTCTTATGGTGCAGTACGATCCTTGCCAAATCAGCTATCCTGAATTGGTGCACCGCATCGTGCATCTCCATGGTTCCACCGGAAAAAAGGCGGCCTCCCCCGCCAAGACCATTGAAATACCGGTGCTGTACGGTGGCAAGTACGGCCCCGACCTTGCGGATGTGGCTCAGTATCATCATATCAGCATGGAGGACGTGGTTCGTATCCATACGCGGCCCAAGTATTTGATTTATATGCTGGGTTTTACGCCCGGTTTTCCCTATCTTGGCGGGATGAGCAAGAAAATTGCCACCCCCCGTCTGGAAACGCCCCGCACCCGTATTGCTGCGGGCAGCGTGGGTATCGCCGCTCAGCAGACCGGTCTTTATCCCATCGACTCCCCCGGCGGGTGGCGCATCATTGGCCGTACGCCTCTCAAGCTCTATGACCCGCTGCGGGAGAATCCAATTCTGCTGGAGGCCTCCCAGTACATCAAATTTCGGGCCATTAATGAGCAGGAGTTCTTGGCGATTCAGCAGCGGGAAAACAGCGAAGGGGAACAGTGATATGGGTATAGAAATTTTGGAGGGCGGCTTTTTCAGCACTGTACAGGACGGCGGCCGCCATGCCTATCAGCAATATGGTATGCCTGTAGGGGGCGCCATGGATACCCACTGCATGGCTCTCGCCAATATTCTCGTTGGCAATCCAATTTATACCGAAGTTCTTGAGATGACTTATACAGGCATGGTTATGCGCTTTCATGAATCGAACTTTTTTGCTGTGGTAAGCCATGGTGTGGAAATTAGGCTTAGCGGCACTTCCCTTCTTCCTAACAGAGCCTATCTCGCCCAAAAGGGGGATACGCTGTCCATTGGAACCGTTACAGAAGGCTGCCGGGCTTATCTCGCTTTGGCGGGCGGACTGAATCTGCCTGAAGTGATGGGAAGCAAATCCACCTATATTAAAGGAAAACTTGGCGGATACTACGGCCGAAAGCTCCGTGCCGGCGATCGGATCAGTTTTCTCACGCCTAAAACCCAATTAGCCAATGCCGATTTCCGCGCCATTCCCGCCTCCCTTTTCCCCAAGCCTTCTCCCACCCTTCGGGTTATCCTGGGACCCCAGCTGGACGCCTTCACGCCGGAGGGTGTGCAGACCTTTCTTCAGGAGCCCTATACCGTCAGCGCCAACAGCGACCGTATGGGATACCGTTTTTCCGGTCCTTTCGTTGCACATAAGCCGGGCATCAACGGCAACATCATTTCCGATGCCATCGCTTTCGGCGCCGTTCAGGTTCCCGGCGAAGGCCACCCCATCGTCATGATGGCCGATCGGCAGACCACCGGCGGCTATACCAAGATTGCCAACGTTATTTCCGTGGATCTACCCGCTCTGGCCCAGATGCGTCCCGGACAAAACGTCCACTTTCAGCCAATTTCGCTGGGCAAAGCGCATGAACTCCTCGCTCGCCGAAGCCAGCAATATGCGCTTCTCCAGCGCCTGTTGGATCATGAAGTCATTGAAAAGGACCTCCATATGCGCCTTCAGGTCGAATCCAGCAGCTACCAAGTGGATATCCTTCAGATTGGCTAAGAAAATGTTTTTTATTTTCGGCATTTGTACAAATTTGTATAAACTATGTTTTCTGAAAATAAGCCCGTTAAACTCCATTAAATATTTCGAAATCATTTCATAATTATTTCATATCTTTTAATATAACGAGATTTTTCCATTTGCATCTTGATTTTATTTCCTTAAACAGCTATAGTCATTATTAGAAATCGTTTTACAGGGTCGTGCGGGCGGCCAAATTTATTTACATATTAAGAAAACGTTTAGATCACACTTCGGATGAATTTCCTCAGGCCCATGCAGGTTTGAGGTCTTCATAAAAATAACGTGTGAAAAGGGGATGTATCATGAAAGGAAACCTCAAAAGATGGATTGCTATCGTCTTTGTGGTCGCGTTGCTAGGATCATTGCTGGCAGCCTGCGGAGGCGGCAACGCTGCAACGCCTTCCGCTTCAGCCGGCGGGGAAGCAACTCCCAAGGCCAGCGATGAAGCCGATAAGGATGATGGCAAGGACGACGAGGCTTCGGCTGGCGGCGATGCAACCGCTACCAACCTGCCCCGTGAAGAAACCCTCTACTACGCTGGTTTGGGCCTTTGGGCTGCTCCGCAGACCTTCAACCCCATCGCTGGCGTGACCACCTTTCCGATGCCGAACGCATCCGGTTTCGCTCTTTTGTATGAAACGTTGTTTTCCTACAATCTGCTGACCGGCGAGATGGAGCCCCTGATCGCCGACAGTTATGAGTGGACCGACGATCTGACCTGCGAGGTCAAGATCAATCCCGATGCCCATTGGAACGATGGTGAGAAGCTGACCGCTGAGGATGTGGCTTACACTTTCAACCTGGCCAATGAGATCGCCATTTCCTGGTCCTCCATTTGGACCAACTGCGAATCCGTTGAAGCTACCGACGAAACCACCGTCGTCTTTAAGATGAAGGCCGACAATCCCAACCGTCTGCTGGTGAATGAGCTTTTGGCAAGCACCTACATCATTCCCAAGCATATTTGGGAGCCCAAGTATGAGGAGCTGGGAGAAACCGATCTTCGCCAGTGGCAGAACTTTGAGGATCCCGTGGGTTCCGGTCCCTACAAGATTTACTATTTTGATGACACCCGTGTCGTGACCATCCGTGACGACAACTACTGGGGTCAAACCGAGAGCCGCTTTGGCAAGCTGCCCACGCCCAAGTACATCGCCCATATGGTGTACAAGGACAACGCCGCTGCCAACAACGCTTTCAAAGCGGGCGAAGCTGACATCTCCCAGGCCTTTATTCCGGAAATCTGGAAGGTTTGGGAAGGCGATATGGAAGGCGGTACCTATTTGAAGGAGCTGCCCTACCACATTCCTGGCGGCATGCCCTCCATTTTCTTCAACATGGAACTGCCCGGTTTGGACAATTCCGAAGTGCGTCGTGCAATCGGTTACAGCATCAACTATCCCAAGGTTGCTGAACTGGCTCTGAGCGGTTATTCCGCTGACATGGTGCCCTCCATCCTGATGCCCACCGAGTGGGATCAGTACCTCAACAACAGCGATGAGCTGGATGCTCTGCGCTGGACCTATGACGTGGATAAAGCCAATGAGATCCTGGACGGCTTGGGCGCCGAAAAGGGCTCCGATGGTATCCGTGTGCTGAACGGCGAGCGGATGGGCCCCTGGTCCGTGGAGTGCCCGAAGTCCTTCTCCGACTGGACCGCTGCTCTTGAAATCGTGGCCACCGGCTCCAGAGACATCGGCGTGGAAATCGTGGTTGACCTGCCTGAGCGTCCCACCTGGGAGAATCATTATCAGACCGGTGAGTTTGATATGATCATGTACACTCCCGCCGGCACCCTCTCCCCCAGCCAGCCGTGGCAGCGCGTGCGCTATCTGATGTACTCCAAGGAACTGAAGCCTCGCGGCGAGCAGATCTTCCTCAACTTCAGCCGTTTCCAGAGCGACAGGGCTGATGAACTCATCGAGGCGATTCCGAATGAGACTGACGAAGCCAAGATCAAGGAAATGTATACCGAGCTGGATAAGATCTGGCTGGAGAATGTGCCTTCCTTGCCGCTTATGTATCGTCCCGGCCAGTTCTACGAATTCAATGAGACCGTATGGACCGGCTTCCCGACAGAGGATAACAACCCCAACAATATTCCTCCGTTCCACTATCAGGCCGGCAACAAACTGTGGTTCTACCTGGAGCCCAAGAACTAACATTTCGTTTCAAAGGCGCCCGCAATACGCGGGCGTCTTTTTTTTGATCGAATCCCACATAAAAATTTGGGATTCGCCCCAAAGAAGTATTGACTTTACAGACCAAACGTTTTATGATGAATGTGTTGATAAATTAGGTTTGCATGCAAGTTACATGTTAGAAGGAGGTTGCCTGGTTTTCATGAATTTGAAGCTCCATTCCCCGGGCGCCACCGACCTTGTGAGCCAGGCCTATGCGTATATCAAACGCAAGATTGTAACCAATGAACTGAAGTCCGGAGATGCGCTGAGCATATCCGCTTTGTCCAAGGAACTCAACATCAGCCGCACCCCCATCACCGCGGCCTGCCAGCGGCTGGAGTACGACGGATTTGTCAATATCGTACCCAAACAGGGAGTGGTTGTGCGGTTTCTGACCGTAAATGAGGCCCGGGACATCACCGAGCTGCGGGCGGCTATCGAGACCTATTCGGCCAAACGTGTCTTTCACGTTATAGATAAGGAAGACATTGCAAACCTGGAGGAAGGATTTGTGCGGATGGCTAAGAGCCGGGTTAATCTTTACCAGTTCATGCTGGAAGATACCGGAATGCACAAGTATCTTCTCGGGAAGGGAAGCAACGATCAATTTTTAAGTATTGTGGATAATCTCTACGATTTATCCGTGCTGATAGGCCTGATGACGGGACAGGATCCCGCCAGATTGGATGATATTTTGCAGGAGCATCGAAACATCATTGATGCCCTGATTGACAAGGATATGGACCGCTTTGTGCGCAGTCTTGACATCAATATCATGAATGGTTTCATAAGCCTCAGCGGCCAGTATATCCGAAATGTGGGAACGCTTGTGTAAGAATAAAACCGAGGGTTGATCTGAATTGGACCGATCGATCTTAAATATGTACTCAGCTACGTTCAGCGAGGATTGCCCTCGGTTTGCAATGGAATGAAATGTGGCCGGCCGGCCGCTTTTCATAAAACAAAAACAGCACACGAGGAGGTCAAAAATTGATGAGTAAGCAACTCAAACGCATCCTGTGCCTGGTCTTTGCGATTGCCATGATCGCTTCGCTCATGGCAGGCTGCGGCGGCGGTGATTCCGCTACCCCTTCCGCTTCCAGCACTGGCTCGGACAAGGATGCCGCTGCCACCCCTGAAAAGGAAAAGGAAGACGATTCGGCCGACGGTGAGGTTCTGGTCAACTTGCCCCGTGAGGAAACCTTGTACACGGGCGGTCATTTGTTCTCACCTTTGACGACGCTCAATCCTGTTTCCGGCAACTGCATCTGGCCGGTTACGCCCACCGCCATGAACTCGGAGCTGATCTATGAATCCCTGTTCATGTACAATCAGGTAACTGCTGAGCTTGAGCCCCTGCTGGGTACTGAGTACACTTGGGTGGACGATTTAACCCTGGAGGTCAAGCTCAATCCCGATGCCAAATGGAACGACGGTGAGGCTGTAACCGCTGAGGACGTGGCCTACACCTATGAGCTGGCTCAACTCATGTCCGTGTCCTGGTCCACCATCTGGACCTACTGCGAGTCCATCGAGGCTACCGATGAGAACACCGTCACCTACAAGATGAAGGCTGACAATCCAAATCCCCTGCTTGTGGAACGTAGCCTTGCCACGGATTATATCCTGCCCAAGCATGTTTTCGAGGCCAAGTATGAGGAGCTGGGCGAAACCGATCTCCGTCAGTGGGAGAACTTCGAGCCCGTGGGATCCGGTCCCTACAAGATGTACTATCACGACGACACCCGCGTAGTATGCATTCGCGACGATAACTACTGGGGCCAGGCCGAGTCCATGTTTGGCAAACTGCCCGCCCCCAAGTACTACGCTCATATCATCTACAAGGACAATGCGGCGGCTAACACCGCTTTCACCGCTGGTGAAATGGATCTGTCCGATGTATTCATGCCCCAGATCTGGGAGCTGTGGGAGGACAAGAACCTGCCTGTGCAGACCTATTACAAGGATGCCCCCTACTATCAGATCGCTACGCTGTCCTACCTGTGGTTCAACACCAGCGTGCCTGGTCTTGATAACATCGAAGTCCGCCGTGCTCTGGCCTATTCCTTTAACTATCCCAAGATTTCTGAAGTGGCCATCAGCAGCTACGGTGGCGATCTGGTTCCTTCCCTGTTCCTCGACGAAGAGCGCGAGAAGTATGTGAATGAGACCGAGGAGCTGACCGCTCTTCGCTGGACCTACGATGTGGATAAAGCCAACGAGATCCTGGACGGCCTGGGCGCTGAGAAGGGCTCCGACGGCATCCGTGTTCTCAATGGCACCCGCCTTGGCCCCTGGAAGGTTGAATGCCCGAAGGGCTGGAGCGACTGGACCGCGGCCCTTGAGGTTGCCTGCCAGTCTGCCAAGGAAGTGGGTATTGAGCTGCAGACCGATCTGCCTGAGAAGCCTCAATGGCTGAACAACCAACAGATGGGCGACTTTGATATCATGCTCGCTTCCGCCGCTCAGGGTCTTGATCCCGCTCAGCCTTGGAGCCGCTGCCAGTTCATCATGGACTCCCGCGTAGCTCCTATGGGTGAGCAGGCCTTCACCAACTATAACCGTTTCTCCAACGAGCGCGCCGATGAAATCATTGACGCCATCCCCGGTGAAAAGGATGAAACCAAGTTGAAGGAGCTCTACACCGAGCTGGAGAAAATCTATCTGGAGAATATCTGGACCATTCCGCTGTTCAATCGTTCTGGCATCTGGTTCCATACCAATGGTACCGTGTGGACCAACTGGCAGACCGAGGACAACAACAGCGACATCCCACCAGTTCCTGGTGCTGCAGGTACGAGGATTCTCTACGAGATCGAACCTGCTAAATAAATCAATCCTCTTTTCCTTTGAAAAGGCCTGCCATTCGGTGGGCCTTTTCTTTTATTCTTGAAAGGTCTTTCACGGCCTGTATTGCACGGAAATTTTTGAAAACCCATAAACATAAATACTCTCTATAATGGTCCTTTATAAGATAAATTATTTTGATAATGGGTGTTGACATTCATAGGCAAACTCGTTAAGATGAAGATGTAAAATGCAAGTTGAATTTAACTTACATTTATGAAAGGAGCGACTTCCATTTGAACCTGAACCTCCGGTCCCCAGCCGGCTCCAAAGCTACAGATGATTTAGCCAGCCAGGCTTATCGATATGTTAAAGAAAAGATTATTTCCATGGAATTGAGACCCGGGGATACCTTGAGCATATCCGCCATTGCGAAGGAACTCAACATCAGCCGCACACCCATCACTGCTGCCTGTCAGCGGCTGGAATACGATGGACTGCTCAATATTGTTCCCAAACAAGGTGTGTATGTCCGCGCACTCACCATCAACGACGCCCGGGATATCACCGAACTTCGGATCGCCCTTGAGACCTATTCAGCTAAACGTGCCTTCTACGCCATCAATGAAGAGGATATCGACTATTTGGAAAAAGGTTATCGCGAAATGGAGGCAAGTACGGGTGATATTTATCAATTCATGGTGGGTGATATCGGTTTACATCGGTATTTAATGTGCAAGGGAAACAACGCACAGTTTCTCACCATTGTGGACAATTTGTATGATTTGTCCATCCTTTTGGGTGTAAACACGGAGCGGCAGCCTGCCCGGCTTCAGGATATCCTCCAGGAACACCGCGTCATCATTGACGCCCTGATCGCCAAGGATATGGAACGGTTTGTGCGCAGCATCGAAATCAATCTGTTGAACGGCTTCGGCCGGACCCAAAGTCTGATTTATCCATAATCGTTCAATCCAGTATTGACTTTGAACCCCTCCCCGGCTATAATGTAAATGTTTTAAACAGATAGTGTAAAGCGTTTCTTTCTTTAAAAAGTGCTATTTTTCTTTATAATTCAACATTTTTTACGATTACCAAGGTCTTTTATATTCAGAATGAAATGTAATCTTTTGATTACTTTCATAAAACAACTCAGCACATGAGGAGGTCAAAATTGATGAGCAAGAATACCAAACGCATCTTGTGCCTGATCTTTGCAGTCGCCATGATTGCATCGCTGATGGCAGGCTGCGGCGGCGGAAACTCCGCTACCCCTTCCGCGTCCAGCACCGGTTCGGACAAGGATGCCGCTGCCACCCCTGAAAAGGAAGCAGAAAAGGACGGCGACACCGCCGTGACCAACCTTCCCCGCGAGGAAACCCTGTATGTTGCGGGCTATCTCGCAACGCAGGCCACCAACTACAACCCCACTTCCGGTACGTCCCTGTGGCCGGTGGCCGACACGGCCCAATCCACGGAGCTGATCTACGAGTCCTTGTTCATGTACAACCAGGTGACCAGTGAGCTCGAGCCTCTGCTGGGCAGCGAGTACACCTGGGTGGATGACCTGACGCTGGAAGTCAAGCTCAATCCCGATGCCAAATGGAATGATGGTGAGGCTGTGACCGCTGAGGACGTGGCCTACACCTATGAGCTGGCTCAGCTCATGTCCGTGTCCTGGTCCTCCATCTGGTCCTACTGTGAGTCCATCGAGGCCAAGGACGATTCCACCGTGGTCTTCAAGATGAAGGCTGACAACCCCAATGCTCTGCTTGTGGAGCGCAGCCTGGCTGTTTGTTCTGCCCAAGCACATCTGGGAAGCCAAGTATAATGAACTGGGCGAATTGATCTTCGCCAGTGGGAGAACTGGGAGCCCGTGGGTTCCGGTCCCTACAAGGCCTATTATCATGACGACACCCGCGGCGTAGTTGTTCGTGACGACAACTACTGGGGCCAGGCCGAGTCCATGTTCGGCAAGCTGCCCGCTCCCAAGTACATCGCTCACATGGTGTATAAGGACAACGCTGCTGCCAACACCGCTTTCACCAATGGTGAAGTGGATATGTCCAGTATCTTTATGCCCCAGATCTGGGAGCTGTGGGAGGATAAGAACCTGCCTGTGCAGACCTACTACAAGGACGCTCCCTACTATCAGATTGCTACCCTCACCTACCTGTTCGTGAACACCACGGTTCCTGGTTTGGATAATGTGGATGTCCGCCGTGCTCTGGCCTACTCCTTCAACTATGCGAAGGTTTCCGAGCTGGCCATCAGTGGTTACGGCAGCGATCTGGTTCCTTCTCTCTTCCTCGATGAAGAGCGCGAGAAGTATGTGAACGAGACCGAGGAGCTGACCGCTCTTCGCTGGACCTACGATGTGGATAAAGCCAACGAGATCCTGGACGGCCTGGGCGCTGAGAAGGGCTCCGACGGCATCCGTGTTCTCAATGGCACCCGCCTTGGTCCCTGGAAGGTTTCCTGCCCTAAGACTTTCAGCGACTGGACTGCGGCTCTTGAGATCGCCTGCCAGTCCGCCAAGGAAGTGGGCATCGAACTGATTTCCGATCTGCCTGAGCGTCCCCAGTGGCTGAACGATCAGCAGATGGGCACCTTCGATATCACTCTGGCCAACGCTGCTGCCGGTCTTGATCCCGCTCAGCCCTGGAGCCGCTGCCAGTTCATCATGGACTCCCGCGTGTCTCCTGTTGGCGAGCAGGCCTTCACCAACTTCAACCGTTTCACCAACGAGCGCGCCGATGAGATCATTGACGCCATCCCCGGTGAAAAGGATGAGGCCAAGCTGAAGGAGCTCTACACGGAGCTGGAGAAGATCTACCTGGAGAGTTGTTCCACCATCCCCCTGTTTAACCGCTCCGGTGTGTGGTTCCAGACCAACAGCACCGCCTGGACCGGTTTCCAGACCGAGGACAACAACAGCGATATTCCGCCCATCATGGGTGGCGCGGGCATCAAGATCCTCTACGAGATCGAGCCTGCCAAATAATTCATTTCTACTTATTAAAAAGACCTGCCTCCGGGCAGGTCTTTTTTTGATTCTGTCGAAAACGCTTTCATCCTTGTTATAGATTGGTTATGATTATATATGATTGGCGGTATTGACACTTTTTACATTCTGTAAACTATCTTGAATTCCCTATTCAAATATGCTATGATGGTTACATTGCTCAGGCAAATGTTTTTCAGTCAGTTTATCTCTCGCTCTTCATTTACAAATGAAAAATCCATGTATTTGTTTGCGAAAGGGCGGAAGGAAGGGATGCTGTCAATTAGTTTCATATTTTTTTAACCGATTTAAAATGCTTTTTTTAAAGTACGGCGTTGCCGTGCGCTATTTGTTGTTTTTGGGAGAATTTTTATGGTGAGGTCTCCCTGCTTTACGAACTAGACCCGTGAATTCATTTTATGGATTCATCAATTAAACTTGGATGCAATTTGCAAGTGCGATGGTTGACTGACTGAATCATGCATATTCCCTACGGATCCAAAGGTTGCATGGAGAGCAACAGGAAGAGTTTTTGAACGGAGGGCAAAACATGGGACATTATTTTAGGTACCTGGGACAAAAAACCATCTGGTATCTGATAACGTTGGTCATCGCAGTGGCATTGAACTT